>DASSLZ010000075.1:0-6373 GCA_035689165.1 Candidatus Eiseniibacteriota bacterium
TCGCCGTTCTCCTTCTCGGCCCGCGTGGCCGGCTTCCCCACGTCGTGGAACAGCGCCGCCAGGCGCACCACCGGCTTCGCGGGCGGCGCGGCGTCGGTCGAGTAGAGCGTGTGGAAGTAGACGTCGTAGGCGTGGTAGCGGTTCTGCGGCACCGCCACGCAGGCGGCCAGCTCGGGAAGGATGATCTCGAGCAGGCCCGAGCGGCGCAGCACCTCGAAGCCGCGCGACGGCTCCCGCGCCTGGAGCATCTTGAGGATCTCGTCGCGGATCCGCTCGGCCGCCACGCGCGCGACCTGCTCCCGCGCCGTCGGAAGCGCGGCGAAGGTCTCCGGCTCGACCTCGAACTCCAGGGTGGCGGCGAAGCGCGCGGCGCGCACCGGACGGAGCCCGTCCTCCTGAAAGCGCGTCGCCGGATCGCCCACGGCGCGCAGGATCCGCCGGGCCAGATCGCCGCGGCCGCCGAACGGATCCCACTCCGCCCGCGCGATCGGGTCCCACGCGATGGCGTTCACCGTGAAATCGCGGCGCGCGAGGTCCTGCTCCACGTCGCCGGTGAACGTGACCTTGTCCGGCCGGCGCGCGTCCGAATAGCCGGACTCGACGCGGAAGGTGGTCACCTCGCAGGGACCGCTCGCCAGCGGCACCGTGACCGTACCGTGCTTCAAACCGGTCGGGATCGCCTGTGGGAAGAGCGCGAGCACGCGCTCGGGAACGGCGCTGGTCCCCACGTCCCAATCGAGCACCTGGGTTCCGCGGATGAGATCCCGCACGCAGCCGCCCACGAGGCACGCGCGGTCCCCTTCCCCCTGGAGGCGGAGGATCAGCTCGCGCACGGGCGGAGGCACCCGGGTCGGATCGGGAGGGCGAGGCGTCATGGCACGCTCGATGGTAGCAGAGCGCGCGAGCGTTGCGGCCCGCGAGGGGAGCGGCTAGGCTCGGCTCCATGCGCTCTCGCCCACGACCCCTCCACGGCCTCCCGCGCCTCGTTCTCGGCGGGGCTCTCGTCGCGATCGCCCTGGGCGCGGGCCAGCCGGCCGCCGCCGACCCCTTCCTCATCCCCTGCGCGCGCGAGGGATCCTGGACCGCGCCCGACCGCCAGGTCCACGTCGCGGCGTCGCTCGCGATCGCGGCGTCGCTTCGCGTCGAGGGGCGCTCGCGGCTGGAATCGGTCGCCGGAACGGCCGTGATCGGCGTGGCGAAGGAGATCTACGACGCCACCTTGAAGCCGAGGCGGCTGGGACGCGGGGCGAGCCGGAAGGACCTGGCCGCCGATCTCCTGGGCGCGCTCGCGGGGGTGCTGATCGTGGCGGCCGTCGATCGCTGACGGACGGCCCGCGGCCGCGGCGGCCCTACGCCGCCAGGCGCTTCCGCTCGAGCGGGATCGTCAACGTGAACACGGCGCCGCGCGGCCCGTTCTCCGCCGTGATCTTCCCGCCGTGGTTCGAGATGATCCGATAGCAGGTGGAGAGGCCGAAGCCGTGTCCCTCCGGCTTGGTGGTCACCGAGGGCTCGAAAAGCTTGTTGATGACCTCGGCGGCGATGCCGGGCCCGGTGTCCTCCACGACGACGCGGATCTCCTCTCCCTGGACGCGCGTGCGGACCGCGATGCGCGGGTCGCCCCGGCCGGCGGCGTTCATCGAGTCGGCCGCGTTGGAGAAGAGGTTCATCAGCACCTGCTGGATCTGACCGGGGTCCAGCGAGGCCTCGGGCAGGTCGGGTGCCAGGTCCAGGTCGAACGCGATCCGCTCGTACTTGTTCTGCGGGACGATGAACTCCACCGTGCGGCGCACCAGGTCGTTCAGGCGGGTCGGCTGCTTCCGGATCTCCTTGTGCGAGAAATCGAGGAGCCCCTTCACCAGCACGCCCATGTTGCGCGCCTGCTCGGCGATGATCCGCGCGCTCTCCTCGGTCTTCTCCACCGGCTGCTTGCCGATGCCCATCAGGAGGAGCTGCGCCCGCCCGGAGATCGCGGCGAGGTAGTTGTTCAGCTCGTGCGCGATCTCCGCCGCCATTTCCCCCTTCGCGGCGAGGCGCTCCGAGGAGACCAGCTCGTCCTTGGCCTTCTCGAGGGCGATGTAGCGAGCGCCCGCCTCCTTGATCAGGAGGAGCGGCACGAAGAAGAAGATGAGTCCGAAGAAGCCCAGCGCCAGGTACGACACCACGACGAGGGGCGAGAGGAAGAAGAGCGCCGCCGAGCCGAGAAGCGAGATGGGATAGAGATATTCCTCCCGCCAGGTATTCAGGAGGCGCCGCCCGCTGGAGAGCGCCACCGCGCCCGACACGAAGAGGGTGTTCACCAGGAAGTAGACGACCGTCGCCGCGGCCCAGGGCACGATCAGGGCGATCCCGTGGAACGCCGGGAGCCCGCCCGCGCGGACGAGCGGCGCCCCTCCGAGCGCCTCGAACACCAGCCCTGCGGCGGCGAGCGAGAGCACGTTCTGCCCCGCGTTGAAGACCGCCTTGTACCACTTCCGTCCCGAGAAGAAGAGGTTCGCGAGCGCGAAGGCGACCGCGACGATCCAGACGGAGGGCATGAAGCCCAGCAGCACGAGGAGGCTCAGGTCCACGGCCGAGGCCATGCTCTCCATCGCCTTGCCGGTGAGCGTGGGGATCCAGAGGCTCTCGGCGAGCAGGCTGACCAGGATCCAGACGGCGACCTGCATCCACCCGACGGCCTGGAGCGCGTGGAGCGAGAGCCCGAGCACGACGGCGCCCGCGCCGGACACGATGGCGATGTAGGCGACCAGCTTCCGGCTCACGACGCGCGCTCCGGCGGGCGGTCGAGGGCCCGGTAGAGCTCGGGCCGGCGGTCCGCGAACAGATCGTTCCGCGCCGTCACCTTCTTGTCGCGCGCCAGCAGCGGATCGATCTCCGCCGTGCGCACGCACTCCTCCTCGGAGTCCGCCGACGCGAGGCGCTCGCCCCGGGGCGAGACGATCTGACTCCGGCCCGTGAACGCGAGGGTGACGTCACCCACGGTTTCGCTCCCCGTGCGGCTCGCGGTGATCGTGAAGACCCGATTCTCGAGGGAGCGCGTGATCATCGCGTCCTGACAGTAGGGGTGGACGAGGTTCGCGGGGTGCGCGATCACGTCCGCCCCTTCCAGCGCCAGCACGCGGGCCATCTCGGGAAAGCGCCAGTCGAAGCAGACCATGATCCCCACGTCGGCGCCCGCCACCTTCGCGTGCCGCGGCGAAGCCCCGGCGCGGTCGAAGACCTCGGTCTCGGTGTCGAAGAGATGCGCTTTCCGGTAGCAGACGACCGGACCTTCGGGCTGGATGGCCACCGCGCTGTTGTAGATCTTCGCGCCCGCGCGCTCGGCGATGCCGAACACGATCGCGCGCCCGGTCTCGCGCGAGGCCGCGGCGAGGCGCATCACGGTCGGACCTGACGGAACCGGCTCGGCCACCGCGCGCAGCGCTTCCTTGTCGCGATAGAGATAGCCCGTGGTGGCCAGCTCGGGACAGACGAGGAGATCGGTCCTCGTGGATCGGAGCGCCTCCTCCAACCGAGCGGCGTTCCGTTGCGGCCGTCCCCGCTCGGGGGAGAATTGGAAGAAGCCCGCGATCATCGAAGCCCTGATCGTGCGGCGTTAACCCGCTGGGAGACGCGACCTTCTGCGGTCACGGCCGGACCCTACCAGCGGCCGCGAGCCATCGTCAACGGGATTCGCCCGATCCTCCGCCGCGCTCGAGCAGCTCCCGCGGGTCGAGCGGCGCCTCCTTGGTGCCCGGAGGCGCGGAGAGGACCAGGTCCCCGGGGCGCGCCCGGGACGCGAGATTCCAGTTCCGGAACTCGATCCACACGGTGTCGGTGGGCGAGGAGATCGAGACCCAGTGCGGCAGGCCCGTGCCGCGGTCGCGCGACATCCAGACCGAGACCTCGGGAAGCGAATCGCCGAGCGAGCCGCCGCGCAGGCGGTAGCCGTCGTGCGCGCGCCCGCGGATGGACCGCGGTTCCGCGCGGGCGTCGAGACGGGCGCGAAGGAACTGCTCCGGCTCGGCGACCAGGCGGCGGAGGCGCGCCGGCGCGCGCGAATAGGGCGCGCGATAGACGGTGCGCTCGGAGGGGCTGTAGAGCAGGAAGAGCTCCTTCTGCCGGTCGATCACGATCTCCTGGCCGCCGCTCGCGCTGGAGCGGTACCGGAGCCCGCGGCCGGGAAGGATCCAGACCGATCCGTTCTCGCGCGAGGGCTCGCCGCCGAACGGATCGCTCCGCTCGATCGCCATCAACGCCCTGGCCTCCTGCGACGCGAGCACCCGACGGAAGGAGGCGCGGACCTCCTCCTCGGCCGCGTCCGCTCCGAGGAGCGCGCGCGGGAGGATGCCCAGCGCGAGCGCGAGAAGACCCGCGCCCGCCGCGACGAGGCCGGCGAAGCCGCGCGCGCTCAAGGCTCCGCTCCGTCCACGCCGTCCTCGCCGATCCCCAGAAAACGCCGGAGCAGCGCGCGGCTCCGCGGATCGTCGAGCGTAAGCATCGTCCACTGGGGATCGGCCGGTGGCAGGTGGCGCAGCCGGGAGGGGCCGGGGCGCGCGTATTCGTCGATGTCCAGCCGCACCACCGCGGGACCGCGCTCCCATTCCACGGAGCGCGGCAGCGTTCCGCCGCGGTAGCTCTTCGGATCGCCGTAGCGGATGGTGACCAGCGTGCCGCGGCCGCCGGCCCCGCCGATCCGAAGCCGCCGCGGCTCTCCCTTCGCGCTCAGCTCGAGGCCGAAGGGATTCGTCGCCTCCCCCACGAACACCCCGGCCACCCGCCAGCCGTCGCCCCAGGGCTCCACCGTCCCGTGCTCGATCGCGGCGCGGATCCAGCCGGGGCTGAAATCCCAGGGTCGCGCGAGGAACCGGAGCCCGTGCGGCCCCAGCCCGTCCTCGCCCAGGATCGGGCCGGCCAGGCCGAGATCCATGGGGCGGAGTGCCACGTAGAGCGAGTCGCCCAGGTAGGAGGCGTCCAGCGCGCGGATCGGTCCGACGTAGCCCACGACGATGAGGCTGTCCACCTCGGTGGCCCAGCGCACGTCCATCGAGCCCTCGCTGGCGCTGCCGCGCTTGAGCGAGATCGCTCCCGATCCGCGCGAGGCCGGCTCCGCCTTGGCGAATTCCTCGAGGAAGCGCGCACGCGCCTTCTCCCCCGAGCCGGATGGCCCGCCCGTGAGCGAGACCGGGCCCTTGCCGCAGCCCGCGAGCGCCAGCATCGCCACGCAACCCGCTTGCGCCAGCGCGCGGAGGACGGCAGAGTGACGGGAATGGAGACGGTAACGATCGAGAGCCAGAAGGCCGCCGGGACCGACCCGGTGTTCTGGACGCCGCCGCCGGGGGCCCTCCCCGCCGGCGCGACGCTGGCCATGACGACGCGCCTCGGCGGCGTGAGCCGGGGACCCTACGCCGAGCTCAACGTCGGTCTCCGCGTCGGCGACCGCGAGGATTCGGTGCTCGAAAACATCCGCCGGGTCCGCGGCGCGCTCGGGATGGACGCGCGGGAGCCGGCGCGCGTCCGGCAGGTGCACGGCATCGATCTCGAGGTCGCCGCAAACGCGCTCGACCGGGCTCCCCGCGCCGACGGATTCCTGCTCGAAGCCGGGGATCCCTGGGCCGCGGTCAGCGTGGCCGACTGCGCGGCGGTCGCCCTGGTCGCGGAGGACGGGGCGCGCGGGGCGCTGGTGCACTCCGGCTGGCGCGGCACGCTCGACGGCATCGCCGTGCGCGCGGCGCTCGCGCTGGAGCGGAGCGGCTCCCCGCCCGAAACGCTTCGCGTCGTGATCGGTCCGTGCATCCATGTCTGCTGCTACCCCGTGGGTCCCGAGACGGCCGGGCGCTTCCCGGCGTTCCTCATTGAACCCCATGTGAGCGGCGGCTTCGCCCTCGATCTGCCGGGAGCGATCGCCGCGTCCTTGTCCGGGGCGGGTGTGCCTCGCGCCCGGATCGCGATCGCCCCGGAGTGTACCGCGTGTCTGCCGGACCGGTTCTACTCCCATCGCCGGGACCGGGGAACGACGGGACGCCACTGGATGCTGCTTCGGCTGGCTCCGCTCGCGCGCTGAGGGTCCGCTCCAGCCGCTTCAGCGCTTTCCGCCAGACGAAGCCGAGCAGAAGACCGAGGGCCGCGCCGGCCAGGACGTCCGACGGCCAGTGGTCCCCCACGTAGACCCGCGAGAAGGCCACCGCTCCCGCCACCACGTACGCCGCGACCCGGGCCTCCGGGAAGACGTATCCCACGATCGGCGCCGCGGTGAAGAAGTTCACGGCGTGCGACGACGGGAAGGAGCGGCTGTGGCGCACGCCGAAGAGCGGCCTCGCGTCGGCGATCTCCACCGAGGGGCGCGTGCGCCCGACGATCGGTTTCAGCACCTTGGAGGAGAGCTGGTCGGAGCAGG
>DASSLZ010000076.1:0-5915 GCA_035689165.1 Candidatus Eiseniibacteriota bacterium
CGAAGCGTCATCGGAATGGTTGTATTCGCCTGACACGGCGCACTGAGCGCCAATGACAATGCCGTGCCCATGAGCGCCATGGTGCGCGTCACGGGAGGATCGAAATCCGCTTCCCCAGCGAGATCTCGACCGCCTCGTCGGTGTCGTGCGTTCCTTCGGGAATGAGCCGCCAGATCCGCTCCACTCGTCCCTGAAAGGAAAGAGCGGCGTCTCCGAGACCCGGCACGCGGAGGAAGGAAATCTGGAGCCGGCCGCCCGCGCGGTCTTCGCTGCGTCCCTGCAGCTCGTAGTCGCGGGAGATGTAGGAGAGGAAGGGCATGATCAGGAGGCGGCTGGGCGACGCCTCCCACCGCACTTCGAGCGTTCCCTGGATCGTCATGTCCCTGAGGTGCAGATCGCGGTTTTCGTCGCGCTCGATGCCGGCGGAGATCGTGCTCGTCACGCGGCCCGGATGGCGCCGCATCGAGACGACCGAGCCCGCGAGCACGCGGCGCTTCACGTTGACGCCCTTCTCGTCGTCGAACGTGCCCACGTCGAAGCGCGCGGTCGTCCGGCCGCCCATCTGCTCCGAAGCGGTGAACTCGGTGGCGAGCCGCGTCTGGGTGAAGTCGGTCTGCGACCCGGTCTGCCGGATGCGGATGATCGAGGGGGAGACCCAGCTGTCCTGGTTGAGCGAGAAGGAAGCGCCGGCGCTCATCCGCTCGGCCGTGACCGATGGCGCGCCGGAGGAGGCGTCTTCCGGGCTCTCGCGCCGGTAATTGGCGAAAGCCTTCCAGCGGAGGACCGGACGGGCCAGATCCACCGCGAATCCCTTGCGGTCGGAGATGGCGTACGGGTTCAGGGCGGTGGCCAGCGAGGGCTGGTAGCGGAACGCCTCGGCCCGCGCCTGGAATCGCGCGACCGTGCCGGAGAGCTCGCCCCGTGCCCCGGTGCGCGTGCGGCCCGTCTCCACGCCCGCGATGGTCCGGTGGCGCACGCTGGCCACGTCGCCGAGGAGCGTCCAGCGCGCGAGGAGGAGTGTCGCCGAGCCGCCATAGATCACCCGCGCGCGGGTGGCGGTCTCCACACCGCCCGGCGTGGCGTCTTCGTGCGTGTAGCCGCCGTAGAGCGAGGCGCGCAGGCGATCGGGCAGGAACACGTGCGTGAGCCGCGCGGCGTACAGGTCGGAGCGGGCTTCCCGCAGCGGGCCGCCCGCGGAGCGGGGGTGCGACTCCATCGCCATGTAGCCCTCGAAGGTGCCGAGGGTCGGGCTGGTGAGCACCGCCTGGGAGGCGCGGCGCGGAACCGGGCTCGCGAGGAGGGGCGCCCCCGAGGCGAGCGCGGGAGCCAGATCGCCCCATTCCACCGCCGCGCGCGTCGACTGATAGCGCGTCAGGAACTGCTCCGGCGACGCGCTCCCGTTCTCCACGTCGTCGAAGCGGACGCGGCTGGTCACGCGCGCCTCCAGGCTCTTCGTGGCCGAGAGTCCGTAGCGGCCGCGGAACGACGCCCAGCCGGTGACCGCGCTCTCCTCGTCGCGGAAGCCGGACCGGCCGTCCGCGAGCCACGTGCTCTGCAGGCTGAAGCGCGACGTGTCGGGAAGCGCCGGCGGAGGCGCGGGCCCCCGCGGCGTGAGCCCGTTCGCGGGCGGCGTCGAGAGGAACGTGATCGGCTGCGCGGCGACCGTCTGCGGCGCCTCGACCACGAACTGCAGCCGGTGCTCACCGAACCGGCGCGTCGGGATCGAGCCGCGGGTCTCCACGACCACCGGCCGCCCCGACTCCATGAAGCCCTCCTCGAACGCGACCGCCTCGCCGTCCATGTAGAAGACCGAGCGGAAGTATCCCGTCCCGTCCCCGATCACCACGGCCCGCGGCTTCAGCGTGTCCCCGGCGCCGAAAACGGCGCCGGGAAGCGGCCATTCGAGAACGGCCGATCGGATGACGGCGTTTCCGGCCAGCGCCGGGGTGAGCGCGACGGTGACCGGACCCGAGAAGGCGTCGAGCGTGGCGGGAACCTGTGTCTCGTCGACGCCGAGATAAGTGATGCGGAGCGCGATCCGGCCGTCGGGCGATTGCCGCGCCACGTCGCCGGGGACGGTGACGGGCACGGTGACGGTCGCGATCCCCTCGCGCGGGATCACGTACGCCACGGGGACGGTCACGTCGAGCGCCGGAGCGCCCGAGGCGTCGGCATTCGGCCAGATCTCGATGTGCGCCGACGTCAGGGTGACCGCGTTGCCGGAGGTCTCCTCGAAGGTGGTCGTCACCGGGGTCGGCTCGCCGGGCGTCAGGGTGAGCGACGTGGGTTGCGAGGTCCGGCGCACCACGGCCGGCGGGAAGGTGCGGAAGAAGACCGTCGGCAAGTCGTTCCCGACGTTCAGGGAGTCGCCGGGAAAAGCCGGGAAGCCGACGATGGTGTTCACCTTCATGCCATGTTGGTGACCGAGTGTCATGGGGAACGTTGGCTTGAGAAAGACCGTATCACCCAGTGCTGACCATCGGGGCACGTCCAAGAGAAGGAGCCCTGTGGAATCAAGATCAGCGACGGCAAAACCTCCGCTCTTCTGGGTTGGCTGGTCGAAGACGAAGTAGAGCTCGGCGTTCGCCCCAACGTGATTGTCCCCGTCGCGCGGATAGCTGTCGATCATGATGGGGGCTGTTGCTGAAGTCGTTCCTGTGCCGGCGCTCCGGCTAGCCAAGGTCCGAACGACGCCGCCCGAGATGATCTGCGGGGTTCCGGGGGCGATCCCGCGAAAGGGAGCGACCCGGGCCCTGGCGGGCGGGGTCGCGCTGGCCGGGGTGGACCAGAGTGGCAGGAACGACAGCGCGACCAGGGTGAGGACGAACTGGAAGGCGGAGAGGTCCCGGCGAGGCGGGAGCCAGTTGGTAGACCGCAAACGAATCAGGGGCGTCGCCTCCTCGAGAAGCGCCGGGAATGGGGTTGCGGGACCAGAGCGCCCAACCGTATCATGGAGGGTCTATGGTGGCAAGAAAACGAACTGCGGCAACGACTTCGCGGCGCAAGGCGCCCGTTCCCAAGAAGGCGGTCTCCCGCCCGGCGGCGCGGCGCGGCCCTCCTTCGAAACGCATTCCGGTCGCCGTGCTCGGAGCCACCGGAACGGTGGGGCAGCGCTTCGTGCAGCTCCTCGAGAACCACCCCTGGTTCGAGCTGGCCGAGGTCATGGCCTCCGACCAGAGCGCCGGGAAGCGTTACGAAGAGGCGGTCGGGAGCCGCTGGAAGCTCACGACCCCGATTCCTGTCGCGGCGCGCGCCCTCCGGGTGAAGGGACCCCGCGACCGCATGTCGTCGCGCATCCTTTTCTCCGCGCTCGACGCGTCGGTCGCCGGGGAGCTGGAGGAGCACTACGCGCGCACCGGGCACCTGGTCTCGTCCAACGCGCGGAACCACCGGATGGATCCGCTCGTCCCGCTCGTCATCCCCGAGATCAACCGCGACCATCTGGAGCTGCTCGAGCGCCAGCACTACGGCGACGGCGGCATCGTCACGAATCCGAACTGCTCGACGATCGTTTTGGCCCTGGCCCTGGCCCCGCTCCACCAGCGGTTCGGGGTGGAGGCGGTGATCGTGACCACGTTCCAGGCCACGAGCGGCGCCGGCTATCCCGGCGTGCCCTCGCTCGACATCCTTGGGAACGTCGTTCCGTTCGTCCCCGGCGAAGAGCCGAAGATGGAGAGCGAGACCCAGAAGATCCTGGGCAGCCTGAACGGCCGCGGCATCGATCCGGCCACCTTCCCGGTGAGCGCGCTGTGCCATCGCGTGCCCGTGATCGACGGCCATCTCGAAGCGGTGAGCCTGCGGCTTCACGGCAACCCCAGCCGGAAGCAGATTGCCGAGACGCTCGCCACGTTCCGCCCGCTGGCCAGGCTGGACCTGCCGAGCGCGCCCTCCGACCCGATCGCGGTGCGCACCGAGGAGGACCGGCCGCAGCCGCGCCTGGACGCCGACCGGGAGCGGGGCATGGGCGTCACCGTCGGCCGTCTCCGTCCCTGCCCCGTCCTCCAATGGAAATTCGAGGCGCTCGGGCACAACACCATCCGCGGCGCCGCCGGCGCGGCCATCCTGAACGCCGAGATCCTGGTCCGTGACGGCCGTCTCTGAGGCGCGTACGACGACCGCCGGCCGCGACATCGTGTTCGTTCGCCATGGCGAGACCGACTGGAATCGCGAGCGCCGCGTCCAGGGCTCGGAAGGGCCCGCGCTGAACGACGCCGGGCGGGACCAGGCGAAAGCGCTGGCGCGCTCCCTCTGGGAAGTGCCGCTGGCCGCCGTCTACACCAGCGCGCTCCCGCGCGCCAAGGAGACCGCCGCGTACGTGGCGGGGCCGCATTCGCTCAACATTCACGTGGATCCCCGCCTGAACGAGATCCACCACGGTGCCTGGGAAGGTCTCTCCGAAGAGGAGCTGCCCGACCTGGCGCTCTACCGGCGCTGGCGCGAGGATCCGACCTGCTGCGTCCTTCCGGGGGCCGAGCCGCTCGAGGCGGTGCACGAGCGCGCCGTCCTGGCGATGAAGGAGATCGTCGCGAAGCATCCCGGCGAAGAGGGACTGATCGCCGTCGTGAGCCATCAGGTGGTTCTCGCGCTGCTCAAGTGCTACGTGCTGGACCAGCCCTGGAGCCGGATCCGGAAGAACGCGCTCGGCGTCGCGTCGTACGAAGTGCTGACCGTGGGCGAGGGGTTCGCGCCCCGGTCCTGACGAGGAGGGAAGCCGTGCGTCACAAGGAATTCGTTTCGAGCGTCCTGATCGGGTGCGCGCCGCTGTTGCTCGCCGCCGTCCTGGGCTGTCCCGCACGGGCCACGCCTCCCGCGGCGGCCGCGGGCGACAGCATCGCGTGCGTGCCGATGATGGCCGACACCGGGATCGTCGACACCGATCCCACCCCCTCGCCCGACGGAAAATGGCTCGCCTACACGAGCGGCCAGGATTCCCTGCGCCAGATCTGGATCAAGCCGATCGACGGCGCCGACCGCGGCCGCCAGATCACGCACGATCCTCCCTCGGCGCGCGCCATGACGCCCACCTGGGCGCCGGACTCGAAATCGCTCCTCTTCATCTCCACCCGCACCAAGGACTACAACATCTATAGCGCGCCGCTGGAGGGTGGCGATGCGCGCGCGATGTCGGACGCGCGCGCGAGCAACCGCTTCGCGGTCTACGCGCCCGACGGAAAGCATATCGTCTTTCCCTCTAACCGCCAGAAGCCGGGCCAGATCTGGGGCTTCGACCTCTACCTGATGGACGCGGCGGGAGAGAAGTCGGCCGAGCGCCCCGCGCGCCGCCTGACGAACAACAACGGCAGCCCCGGCCACCCGACTTGGTCGCCCGACGGCAAGTGGATCGGGTACGTCGCCAAGCCGATCGATACGACGAAAGTCGTGCAGGTGGGGCCGGGCATGACGATGCAGCAGGGCCCGATGTTCACCGCCTATCACCTCTGGAAGATGCCCGCGGGCGGCGGCGCCGAGCAGCAGCTCACCGGCAAGGGCGCCGAGTCGCAGCCGACCGAGGAGATCTGGCCCACCTGGTCGCCCGACGGGAAATGGATCGCGGTGCAGCGCCGCGTCGGACCCACCGACGACGTCTGGGTGTACGAGGTGGCGACCGGCACGTTCTACCCGGTCACCTCCTTCGGCGACGCGGGAAAGCCGACCTGGTCGCCGGACGGGAAGTCGATCTGGTTCGTCCGCTCGAAAGGGAAGGACCAGGACGTCTGGCTGGCGAAGAACGTCACCGCCGCGACGCTTCGCGCCAAGGCGAAGCTCGACCCGCGCACGGCGACCGCCGGCCGCTAGCGCACCACGATCGTTCCGGTCATCCCTTTCTTCATGTGGCTGTCCACGCCGCAGTAGAAGTCGTATTCCCCCGCCTTCGTCGGCGTGAAGCGCACGTGCTTCGTGTGGCTGAAGGAGAT
>DASSLZ010000077.1:0-6789 GCA_035689165.1 Candidatus Eiseniibacteriota bacterium
GCTCTCGACATGGCCAAGTTTCCGCGCGGCGGGGTGGCGCACCGGAACATCCTGGTGGTGCTTGCCCAGTTTCCGGCCGAGGGAGCCTCCCCCGCCCGGGTGCCCGACGCCAAGAGCACTCCCTTCTACTACCAGCGCCTCTTCTTCAGCGACGATCCCAACGACGGGATCATCAGCCTGCGCGAGTACTACAAGAATCAGTCCCACGGCAGGCTCATCATCTCGGGCCAGGTGACGTCGAAGTGGGTCACCATGCCGCACTCCTACCGCTACTACGCGAACGGCACCGCGGGGCTCGACTTCTCGGCTTACCCGCGCAGCGCGCAGCGCGCGGCCGAGGACGCGATGGCCGCGGCCTACACCGACTTCGGCGGAAAGCTCGGCTTCTTCGACAACGACGGGCCTGACGGGACCCCGAGCAGCGGGGACGATGACGGCTACATCGATGCCGTCATGGTCGTCCATCCGGGACGCGGGTCGGAGATCATCCCGGACACCGACCCCGAGGATCCCAACTGGGCGCTCTGGTCGCACGAGGCGGGAATCACGCAGTTCTCCAACTGCGACTTCACGAACCTGAACAGCACGCCCGACTGCGTCCCCGGCTACACGCTCGGGAACGTGAAGGGCTTCCTCTACGTGCTCGTGGGCGAGTACAACGACTATCCCGGCGACTTCGCGGTGGGGACGTACTGTCACGAGTTCGGGCACACCCTGGGTCTCGTGGATCTCTACGACCCCCGCGCCGCCGGGCTCGGTTTCTTCTCGCTGATGGCGCTCGGCAACTACCTCCCGTACGCGGCGAATCAGGTGCTGGGCTCGCACCCCGGCGGGCTGGACGCCTGGTCCCGGCAGTATCTCGGCTTCGACCCGCCCGACGTGGTGAAGACGCCCGGGCAGTACAAGCTGGCCCCCGTGAGCGAAGGAGGCGGCTCGCTCAAGATCTGGTCCAACGGAGAGCCGGGGACGGAGTACTACCTGGTCGAATACCGCACCCTGAACGGGCCCGACCAGTACCTGCCCGGCGACGGCCTCGTCGTCTACCACGTGAACGATCTCCAGAACGACAATCTCAGCGGTCCCGGCAACTACCGCGTCTCGGTGGTGCAGGCCGACAGCCTGCATCCGCTGCAGCTCGAGGACCCCGGCATCAATGGGAACTTCGGGGACGCCGCCGATCCCTTCCCCGGAACGCTCGGCAAGCGGAGCCTCACGAACGACACGCAGCCCAACACGCGCAGCCTGGCCGGAGCGAACACCGGCATCCGGATCTGGAACATCGTGGCGGGCGCGGGCGACAACGCCGATAGCGCCTCGTTCGACCTGGCCTTCTCCACCAAGCCCGAGCTGCGCGTCGCCAGCGTCTCGATGAACGACGGCGGCGGAGACAACTATCCCGATCCCAACGAAACGGTGCAGCTCACGGTGACCCTCCGGAACGTCGGGCTCACGTCGAACGCGGTCTCGCTGACGCTCGCCTCGCCCGACGCCAACGCGACGGTCACGACCGCGGGCAGCACGGCGCCGGCGGTCGCGGGGGGCGCTACCGCCACGACGAACACGCCGTTCGTGATCACGGTCGGCAACCCGGGGTCGCTCCCGTACGACGTGCCGCTCTCGCTCTCCTGGAACGACGGCTCCGCCTCCGGGACCGAGACCCTCCTGTTCACGATCGGGATGGGCTCCGGGCTCGCGGACGGCTTCGAGTCGGGCGCGCAGGGGTGGACGCACGTCGCCGTGACCCCCTCGAACAACACCACGGACGAATGGCACGTCTCGACGTCGCGCGCGCACGGCGGGACGTCGGCGATGAAGATCGGCAGCACCAACCCGCTCGGCACCGGCACGAACGAAGCGCAGACCTACGCCTCCCAAGAAGACGCCGCGCTCATCTCGCCCGCGTTCGACCTGCCGGCGAACTCGGAGCTGGTCTTCTGGTCCTGGATCGACGCCGAGACCAACGGCGGGACCGGGGCCTGGGACGGCGGCCGCGTGGAGATCTCGATGAACGGCGGCGAGTGGGTTCCGCTCGCCGTGGACGGCGGCTACGGCTACGTCATGGAGTTCAACTCGGGGGCGGCGCTTCGCGGCGCCGATGTCGTCTCCGGCTCGCCCCAGCGTTGGCGTCGCATGGTGGCGGACCTGACGCCCTACTCGGGCACGGCGCGCATCCGCTTCCGGTTCGCCACGGACGAGGCGAACGACCCGAGGCTGGGCACGACGCTGGCGCAGCTGCGCTACTACGAAGGCTGGTACGTGGACGACGTCGCCGTGCAGTCGCGCGCGGGCGGCGGTCCGGTCGCGCGGCGCATCGCGTTCCGCGCGGGCCCGAATCCCTATCGCCTGAACGGGCCGTCGTCGGGAGCGGTGCACTTCCGCTTCAGCGCGCCGGACGGCTTGCCGCGCCCGGGGCAGGATCCGGAGATCCGGATCTACGACGTGCGCGGGCGCGAGGTGGGCCGCACCGTGGCCACCGCCAATCCGCTCGCTCCCTCCGAGTTCCTCGGCACGTGGAATCCGAAGACCCAGGGCGGCGCCAACCTCGGCTCCGGAATCTATTTCGCGCGTCTCGACTTCTCGGGGAAGGTCCAGACCACCCGGCTCGTCCTCGTGCGGTAGACGGTGGCGCGCCCGCTCGGCAGCGCCATCGCCGCCATCACAACGATCGCCCTTCTCGCGGGCGCGCTCCTCGGCATCGGGCCGCGGGGCGCGCCCTTTTTGGCGCCGTCCGCCCGGGCCGCGACGGCCCGTGGGGCGAAGAAGCCCCTCGGCGACTCGCTCCGCGTGGCGCCGGGCAAGGCGCCGTCTCACGAGCCCGAGTGGGCGGCGCGACGCCGCGCATGGCTCCACGCCCGCTCCGAGCGGCGGGCCGCGCGCTGGACGGGGTCGCTTCCCGAGATGGTGCGGGCGCTCCGGCGGGAGGCCTCGCTGGAGTCGCTCTATCTGAACTCCGTCCATCCGGAGAAGCATGGGCGCGCCTCGAACGCCGCGACGGACGCCGCCTGGCGGGACGCGGCCCTCGACGCCATCGAAGACGGCCGCGACGCGCTGGGCCTCTCCATCCTCGCGGGCCCGGCCCGCGCGGACGACGCCCTCCTCGCGCTCCGCGCCCGCGCCGCTCTGAGGCGCGGGGCTCCCGATTCGGGCCTGGCCATCCTCGCCTGGCCGCCCCACGTTCCCGCGCGCAAGAGCGCCGCGCCCCGCCGTCTCGATCTTCCCGCGCTCTTCGTCGCCGGGGCCCTGGCCGACTCGGCGGGAAAGCCCGCCGCGGCGCGCGCCGCCTACTGGTCAATCCTGCGTGCCGGCGATCCCTCGCCCGCGGCGCGCCGTACGGCGCGCCTTCGCCTGGGGTCGGTCCTCCTCGCGGGCGGAGAGCCACGGCTGGCGATCGCGGTGCTCCATCCCGAGGAAGACGAGAGCTCCGAAGCGGCGCTTCTCGCGGCCTCGGCGCGGGCCGCGATCGGGGATACCGCCGGCGCGACGTCGCATCTGGCGACCTTCGCCGCCACGCGCGGGATCCCCACCGCCGACCGCTACGCCGCCGCCATGCGCGCGGCCACGTGGATGCGCGGCGCCGGGGCCGACTCGATGGGCGAGCGCGTCTGGATCGGGCTCCTTCGCGCGCTCGATTACGTGGGCGAGCCCTCGACCGGGCTCGCGCTGATGGCCAGGCGCCGGGTCCCGGCTCCCGACAGCGCCGCGGCGCTCGAACGGGCGGACGTCGAGGCCGCGCTTCTCGCCAAGGCGCGCCGGAACGCCGACGCCGCCGCGGCCTTCGCGCGGCTCCTCGCGCGCCGGGACCGTCCCGCCGCGGACCGCGCGCGGTGGGCGCTGGGTCTCGCGCGCGCGCGCCGGAGCCTCGGCGCGTTCGGCGCCATGGACAGCGCTTTCGTTGTCGCGGCCTCGCTCGACTCCGCGGGGTCGTCGGGCGAGAGCGCGGCCTGGGAGCGGGCGCGCGAATGGGAGAACCGCCGCACGGGAAGGGAAGCGGCTCCGGCCTTCGCGTGGGCCGCGCCTCGCATCAAGACGCCGGCCCTGGCCGAGGCGGCCCGGATCCACGAGGCGGTGAACTGGATGCGCGCGGGGGCGCTGGACACGGCGCGCGTCGCGCTGGACCGGCTGGGTCCCTCCTCGGCCATGGGACGTTTCTGGACGGCGCGGCTCGCGCTGGCGCGCGGGGACACCGCTGCGGCGCGCACCGCATTCGCGGACACGTGGCGCCTGGGCCCCTGGACCTACGAGGGGCTGCGCGCGGCGGAGGAGCTGCGCGACGCGGGGCGCTGGCCGCGCGATTCGATCCCCTTCCGGATCGCGGCCCCCTCGCGGCGGCTGCTCGCGCCCTCGATCGGCGAGGATCCTCCGCTGCGGGCGCGGATCTGGAGCGCCCTGGGCTACACCTCGCTCGGACGGGAGACGCTCCTCGACTGCGCCCGCGCGGAGCGGAGCGGGATCGGCCCGTGCGCGGCGGCGCTCGAGGAGCGCGGCTTCTTCCGCGCGGTGGCCGCGCCGGGCGACTCGGCCGATCTCCGGATGGAGTACCCTCCGGCGTACGCGCTGGATGTCTTCGCCGCCTCCGCGGCCGAGTCGCTCGACGCCGCGATCGTCTGGTCGATCATGCGCCAGGAGACGGGCTACCTTGCGGGGGCCCGCTCGCGCGCGGGGGCGCTGGGGCTGCTCCAGCTGCTGCCGAAGACGGCCAACCAGCTCGCGGCCCGGCCGGTCCCGCCCGACTCGCTCTTGGACCCCACGCTCAACGTCCGGCTGGGGGCCCGCTACCTCGAGAAGCTGGACCGCGAAATGGGGGACCCGCGAGGCACCTTCGCGGCATACAATGCCGGCGAGGATGCCGTGCGCCGCTGGATCGCGGAGCAGGGCGCGATCGACGATCGATGGGTCGAGCTGATCCCGTACCGGGAGACGCGCGACTACGTGAAGCAGGTCTACGCCGCGTGGCGCCGGTACGAGGCGCTCTACGGTAC
Source organism: Candidatus Eiseniibacteriota bacterium (assembly GCA_035689165.1). Lineage (GTDB taxonomy): Bacteria > Eisenbacteria > RBG-16-71-46 > SZUA-252 > SZUA-252 > DASQJL01. The sequence continues at coordinate 4,980 of DASSLZ010000077.1, forward strand.
CGCGGTGCGCTAGGGAGGGCCGGGGACCGAGTGCTCCTTCGATCGGAGCTGAAACGGAAAGCGATCCATCTCGCGTCGCTCTCGATCCCGCTCGGCTACTACCTCACCCCCGATCTCTGGCAGCGCGACTGGGAGCGCGCGCTGCTCGCGGCGGTGATCCTGTCGCTGGCGATCGAGGTGTTCCGGCTGAACCATCAGCCGACCCGGAACGTGTTCCGGCATTTCTTCGGGGAGCTGCTCCGCAATCACGAAGAGGTGTCGCTCCTCGGCTCGACGTATCTGCTCATCGCCTGCCTCCTCTCGATCCACCTCTTCCCAAAGCCGATCGCGGTGCTGGCGCTGGCCTTTCTCATCGTCGGCGACACGATGGCGGCCATCGTGGGGAAGTGGCTGGGAAGGATCCGGATCTTCGACAAGACGCTGGAGGGGAGCCTGGCCTGCCTGGTGACCTGCTATCTGCTCACGCTGCTGGTTCCGGAGATCCCGTTCCGGGTGGCCGTGATCGGGGCGTTGACGGCCACCGTCTTCGAGCTGCTCCCGATCCCTCTGGACGACAACTTCCGCATCCCCCTGTCCGCGGGGTTCGCCATGGACTTCTTCCTCCGCTGAGCCGGTGGCGGCATCCCGGCTCGGCCCTGCGCATCGGAATAGGGCGGACCGGAACAACCTTAGTGTTGGGTCCGATCCGGCTTGACACCCGGCGTGAGGGGCACCTATGCTCCTCCCCGGACGAAACGTCGCGAGGGGTTTCCTTCGAGGCGTCAAGTCCATATCTAACTGATACTTGCACGATGACGAGACGAGCACGAACCCCGGTGGCGCTCCGCTCCTGGGGTTTCACGTTATGAGCCCCTCGCGGCGGCCGCGAAGAGGCCCCAAGCGGTTTCGGCGAGCGCGTTTAGCGCGGCCGGCGTAGAAGAAAGGGCAATCCACGTGTTGCAACTCCTTACCCGGGTCCTCGGAACCAAGCACGAGCGCGACGTCAAGCGCATGTGGCCGACCGTGACCCAGATCAACGCCGAGTTCGAGCGTCTTCACGACCTGAGTGACGACGCCCTGCGCGCCAAGACCCAGGAATTCCGCGCGCGGCTCCTCGAAGGGGAGACCGTCGACGATCTCCTCCCCGAGGCGTTCGCCGTCGTCAAGGAGACCTGTCGGCGCCTGGTCGGGACCACCTGGGACGTAGTCGGCATCCCCATCACCTGGGACATGATCCCCTTCGACGTCCAGCTCCTCGGAGCCATCGTCCTCCACGAGGGGAAGATCGCCGAGATGGCCACCGGCGAGGGCAAGACCCTCGTCGCCACGCTTCCGATCTACCTGAACGCGCTGACCGGCAGGGGCGTCCACCTGGTCACCGTGAACGACTACCTCGCCCGCCGCGACAGCGAGTGGATGGGGCGGATCTTCACGTATCACGGCCTCACCGTCGGCTGCATCCAGAACCAGATGGACTTCGCGCAGCGGCGCGCGGCCTACGCCTGCGACATCACCTACGGCACCAACAACGAATTCGGCTTCGATTACCTCCGCGACAACATGGCGCGCCACAAGGACCATCGCGTCCAGCGCGGCCACCACTACGCGATCGTGGACGAGGTCGATTCGGTGCTGATCGACGAGGCGCGCACCCCCCTCATCATCTCGGGCCCCGTCGAGCACTCGCTGCAGCAGTACGACGAGATGAAGCCGGACGTGGAGCGCGTCGTCCGCCAGCAGAGCCAGCTGGTCACGCGGATCCTCGCCGAGGCGGAGGAGCTTTTGCGTGATCCTGCCGGAGATGAACCCCGCGGAGCGGCGCGAGGCCTAC
>DASSLZ010000078.1:0-4795 GCA_035689165.1 Candidatus Eiseniibacteriota bacterium
CCTCGACCCCCCGGCTCCGGAGCTCGGCCAGCTCCCCGGGGGAAAGCCGGCTCGCCCCGTCGGTGAGCAGGACCACGTCGCGGCTCCAGGTCAGGAGGGCGTGGGCCAGCGCCTCGCCGGAGGCGCCGTGCCCGTAGCAGGCCAGGCGGCGGTCGCGCCATTCCCAGCCGTCGCAGTAAGGACAGTGGTGGACGCTGGTTCCGTAGAAGGATTCGATGCCGGGGATGGGAGGGATCCGGTCGACGACCCCGGTGGCGAGGAGGATCTTCTTCGCGGAAACGGGACGTCCCCGCTGGAGCGAAACCCGGAACGCGGTGTGCCCCCGGCGCGTCGCGACCGGGACGATGCGGGTCACTTCTTCACGGCGGATCGAGACGCCGTACGCGAGCACCTCCCGGCGCCCCACCTCGAGGAGCGCCGCGGGAGGAATGCCGTCGCGGCCCAAGTAGCCGTGCATCCGGCGGGACGCCGCGTTGCGATAGCGCCCGTGATCGAAGAGGACCACGCGCCGGCGGGCCCGCCCCAGGACCAGGGCGGCGCTCAGCCCGGCGGGGCCTCCGCCGACGATGACGACGTCCACCTCGCGGCCCGGTGCCGCCACGGCCGCGAGTCGCCCCTCAGGACTTCCGGTCTTCGACAGCCGTCTCGCGCGGGGTCGCGGCGGGTGGCGCCGGCGGAGCGGGCGCGGGCTTGTCGCTCACCTGAAGCTCGTTCTCCACCTCGCGCATCCCCTTCTTGAATTCCTGGATGCCGCGGCCGACCGAGCGGCCGATTTCCGGGATCCGCTTCGCGCCGAAGATCAGGAGCACGATCAGGAACAGCCAGAACAGCTCCTGGGGTCCGATGTTGAACATGGTTGGCGTTCGCCTCTCCGAGCCGGGTCGAGCCGGGCTCCGTGGGGGTCATGGCGCTTGCGTGAAGCGCCGCGCGTCGCGGCCCACGATGACCGTGACGTCGATCATCTCCTGGGAGGACTGCTGCTGGATGACGTGGCGCGTTCCCAGGTACTCCGCCACGATCTTCGCCGGCTCCGGTGCCTCGGTCCGGTTCACGACCAGGGTCGTCCGATAATCCGAGCGATCCGCGTTCGATACTTCCAGTACGTCGAAACCGCCGTCGCGGAGGTACGAAGCCAGCTCGCCCGCGAGCCCGGCCCGCCCGCTTCCGTTCAACAGCTCGATCCGGATCGGCTGCTTCGGCCGGCTCGTCACCTGCGGGCCCACCCGCAGCGCCACCGATACGGCGCAGAAGGCGATGAGCACGAACAGCCCCACGATCGTGAAATCGAGCGCCGGGCTCCCGGCCTTGCCCTTGGATCCCATCGCGCGTCTTCCGGCTCAGCGGGCGCGGCGACGCGGCCGCGTCCGCTCCGCCGGGGCGTCGAGGCGCTTCCGCAGGCGCCGATACGTCCGATCGATCGCCTCCGGAAGAACCTTCGTCTCCGCCAGCACCGGCATGAAGTTCGTGTCTCCGTTCCACCGGGGCACGACGTGCCAGTGCAGGTGGCCCAGGACGCCGGCCCCCGAGACGCGACCCAGGTTGGCTCCGAGATTGAACCCGTGCGGGCGATACTCGCGCTTCAGGGCATCCACGACGCGTCCCAGCCAGAGGTTCACGTCGGCGGCCTCCTCCACGTTCAACCCCGCCGGGGAACCCAGGTGCCTGCGCGGTGCCACCATGACGTGCCCTACATTGTAGGGGTACAGGTTCAGCATGACGAGCGTGAGTGGGGTAGACGCAAGGACCAGATTCCTGCCCCCCCGCGGCCGGGCCGCGACGTCGCAGAAGAGGCAGGATGCCTTGGCTTTGCGCCCGGGCCGTTTCGCCGGCGCCACGTACTCCATCCGCCAGCCGGCCCAGAGCCGCTCCATCACCCCTCCCCCCACGCCTGCAGCGTCTCTTCCACCATCCGGAGCTGGTCGGGCGTGTTCACGCCGAAGCACTCGCGGGGATCGGCCGCGCGCTCGATGCCGACGCGGCGTCCCGCCCGGCTCAGGATGGCAAGGGTGTCGGTCAGATAGTACTCCTTCTGGGCGTTGTCGGCCCGAAGCTGCCCGAGCGCCTCGCGCAAGGGCTCCTTCTCGAAGACATAGATCCCCGAGTTCACTTCGCGCACGGCCCGCTCGGCGGGCGTGGCGTCCTTCTCCTCGACGATCTTCACGAAGGCGCCCGCGGCGTCGCGGACGACGCGGCCGTACCCGGCCGGGTCCTCCAGCTCGGCCGAGAGGACCGTGACGGCATTCCCCTCCGAAGCCTGGCGGGCCAGTAGGCGCCGGAGCGACTCGGTCCGGACGAGCGGCATGTCCCCCGCGAGAATCAGCACGTGGGGCCCCCCGGGCGCCGCCTCGTCCCACGCCACCTGTACGGCGTGGCCGGTGCCGAGCTGCGGCGCCTGCGTCACGAAGCGGATCGCGCGGCCTCGGAGCGCCTCCCGCACCAGCTCTTCGCGATGTCCCACCACGACGACGACGCGATCGGGGTGGAGCGGTGCCAGGCGCGCGAGGACGTGGCCGATGAGCGGCGTGCCGAGCGCGGGATGAAGCACCTTGGGAAGATCGGAGTTCATGCGCTTTCCCATGCCGGCGGCGAGAAGGAGCGCGGTGAACGGCGGCAGGGCGTCGGGGGCGGACATGGGCGGTGATCCTAGGGGGTCACGGCGAGGTTGTCGATGAGCCTCGTGCGGCCGATCCGTATGGCGGCGATGAGGAGGGCGCGGCGGTCCAGCCTGCGGAGCGGCTCGAAGGTGCGCGGGTCCACCAGCGCCAGGTAGTCCACACCATCGGGAGTGGCCTCCCGGCGGAGCACCGCGCGCGCCGCGGCCGTGATGCGGGCCGCGTTCCGCACCCCGGCGCGCGCCTGGTCGCGCCCGGCGCGAAGGGCGCGGGAGAGTCCCGCCGCCCGCGCGCGCTCCCCGGGGCTCAGGTAGGCGTTCCGCGAAGAGAGCGCGAGCCCGTCCCGCTCCCGGACCGTGGGAGCGACCCGGAGCGTCGCCGGGCTGTCGAGATCGCGCATCATCGCCCCGACCAGGGCGGCCTGCTGCGCGTCCTTCTGGCCCAGGATCAGCGTGTCGGGCTCCACGATCTGGAGGAGCTTCATCACCACGGTGAGCACGCCGGTGAAGTGCCCCGGCCGTACGACCCCCTCCCATCGCGACGCGATCGGTCCCGGCACGACCCGCGTCTCCGCCCCCGGCGGATACAGCGCGCGCACCGTGGGGAGGAAGAGCCAGTCCACGCCGGCCTCGCGGCAGAGCCGCGTGTCGCGCGCGAGGGGGCGCGGATAGCGCGCGAAGTCCTCGCGCGGGCCGAACTGGAGCGGGTTGACGAAGATGCTCGCGGCGACGCGGCGGTGCGCGCGGCGCGCGAGGCGGAGGAGCGTGAGGTGGCCTTCGTGGAGCGCGCCCATCGTGGGCACGAACGCGATCGTCTCCCGGCGGGAGCGGGCGCGGCGCGACAGGGCGCGCATCGCGTCCGCGCTCCTTACGATTTGCACGCGGGTTTCTCGGGGGTCTCAGGCGCGGCGGCGTAGGTCTCCTCGGGGCTCGGATAACGGCCCGCGCGCACGTCGTCGCGGAACGACGCGACCGCGCCCCGGATCGCGTCGCCCACCTGCGCGTAGCGCCGCACGAACCGCGCGGGCTTTCCGAACGACAGGCCGACCAGGTCGTGGATCACGAGCACCTGCCCATCGCATTCCGCGCCCGCCCCGATGCCGATCGTCGGGATCGTGAGCGCCCGCGAGACCTCGGCGCCCAGCTCGCGGGGAATGCCCTCGAGCACGATGGCGAAGACGCCGGCGCGCTCGAGCGCTTGCGCGTCCTCGAGGAGTGCCTCGGCCGCGTCCGCGCCGCGCGCCTGCACGCGGTAGCCGCCGAAAGCGTGCACCGACTGGGGCGTGAGCCCCAGGTGCCCGAGCACCGGGATGTCGGCGGCGAGGATCGCTTCGATCTGCGGCAGCACGCGCCGCCCCCCTTCCAGCTTCACCCCCTCGGCGCCGCGCTTCACGAAGCGCGCGCTGTTGTGCACCGCGTCCTCGGGGCCAGCCTGGAACGAAGCGAAGGGAAGGTCCGCGATCACCAGCGCCCGCGGCTGGGCGCGCATCACGGCTTTGAGATGATGGGACATCTCGGCCATCGTGACCGGAATCGTGGATTCGTAGCCCAACACGACCATGCCGAGCGAGTCCCCCACCAGGATCAGGTCCACGCCCGCCTCGTCGGCGAGCCGCGCAGTCGGATAGTCGTAGGCGGTGACGGAGACGATCCGCTCGCCGCGCGCCTTCATCTCGCGGATGGAGCGGACGGTGACCTTGGGGCGCTCGAAGGCGCGGTCGTCGCGGGAGGTGCCGGCGCTCATGGATTTCCGCTGGGGCTCAGGTAGGCGACCCCTTCCGTGTGGCTCTCGATCCGCGCGACCAGCTCCTCGAGATCGGCGCGGCGGTCCACGAAGTTCATCTCGTTCGTGTTCACGACCAGGAGCGGCGAATCCCGATAGTGGAAGAAGAAGTAATTGTACGCTTCCGCCAGGGTGGCCGTGTACTTGGGATCCATGATCCGCTCGTACGGGCGGCCGCGCTGCTGGATGCGGTTCCAGATCACCTCGGGCGAGGCCTGCAGGTAGACGACCAGGCTCGGCATCGGCAGGTCGCGCTCCAGCACCGGCGCGATCTTGTCGTAGAGGGCCAGCTCGCGATCGCTCAGGTTCAGGTTCGCGAAGATCCGGTCCTTCTGGAACATGTAGTCGCTCACGACCGCGTCGTGGAACAGGTCGGGCTGATTCAGGTCGCGCAGCTCCTG
>DASSLZ010000079.1:0-9086 GCA_035689165.1 Candidatus Eiseniibacteriota bacterium
CGCGGGATCAGGATCGGATTGTCCAGCGTCTGACGCTCCAGGTCGGGCTGTCCGATGATCGCGAGCGGCGCCCCCTTCTCGGTGTTGAAGAGCCCCTCCATGGCGGCGAGGGTGGTGGGCTGGTGTTTCGCCACCATCTGCCCCTGCATGTCCCCCGTCGGGAAGAGCTGGATGATCGACGCCACCGCCCCGACGAGCACCGCCACGCGCAGGAAGAGCCTCCCCTGCTCTTCATGGCGGCTCGTCAGCACGTAGTAGGCGCCCACCCCGGCCATGACGAAGCACGCCGTGAGCACCGCGCCGTTCATGTTGTGCCAGTACTGCCAGAGGCCCCACGGATTGAGCAGGAAGGCCCAGAAGCTCTTCAGGGCCACCGCGCCGCCCGGGAGCACCTCGTGCCCGACCGGGTGCTGCATCCAGGCGTCGGTCGCGATGATGAAGAACCCGGAGAGCCACGAGCCCAGGAAAACCAGGAACGCCGCGAACCAGTGTCCCATCCGCCCCAGGCGCTTCTCCCCGAACAGGAAGAGCCCCAGGAACGAGGACTCGAGGAAGAAGGAGAACACCCCTTCCATCGCCAGCGACTGTCCGATCACGCCGCCGGCGTTCTTCGAGAACTCCGCCCAGTTGGTGCCGAACTGGAACTCCATCGGGATGCCGGTCACGACGCCAACGGCGAAATTGATCGCGAAGATGCGCGCCCAGAAGCGCGCGGCGTCGTTGTAGCGGACGTCGCCGCCCCGCACATACAGCGTCTTCAAGATCACGATGAGCAGCGCGAGCCCCATCGTGAGCTGCGGGAACAGGTAGTGGAAGGTGATCGTGAAGGCGAAGTGAAGCCGGTGGACGGCCAGCGCCTCGCCCATCAGCCTTCCCTCAAGCGGCGGGCACCGGACGGGCCGCGCGGTAGGGCACGTAGCGCGGCTCCCAGATCAGGCGCTGGATGCGTGTCGCGATGGCCTCGTCGGGAATCGCGGCAGCGGCTCCTTCGCGCACGAGCGCGCGCGCCACCGCGATCGCCACCGACAGGGAGACCTCGCGGAGCCGGGAGAGCGGTGGATAGATCGGTCCCGGGGGCGAGGGCGCGGCGGCGGCCAGCGCCTCGCTCGCCGCGGCGAACGCCGCGTCGGGCAGCCAGCGCGCCTCGACGGCGACCGCGCCCAGCCCGACACCGGGGAAGATGAAGGCGTTGTTCCCCTGGCCGATCTCGTAGGCCGCGCCCTTCCAGGAAACCGAGGGGAAGGGGCTGCCCGTGCCCACGATCGCCGCGCCGTTCGTCCAGGAGATGACGTCGGCGGGCGCCGCTTCCGACTTGCTGGTCGGGTTGGAGATGGGAAGGATGATCGGCCGCGGGCAGGCGGAGGCCATCGCGTGCACGATCGGCTCGGTGAAGGCGCCGGGCTGCCCGGAGGCGCCGACGAGAGTGCCCGGGCGAAAGCGCCGGACCACCTCGTCGAGGCCGATCTTCCCCTCGCGGGCCGACCACTCCGCCGCGACGGCGGGGTCGGCGGCGATCGCGCGCTTCTCCCCTTCCAGGCCGGGCCGGTCGGACAGGATCAGCCCGCGCGAGTCCAGACAGAGGACGCGCCGGCCGAGCTCGGATTCGGGCACGCCGTCCGCGGCCATCGCCGCGCGCACCGCGAGGGCGCATCCCGCGCCCGAAGCGCCGGCGCCGTAGAAGACCACGCGCTCGTCGGCCAGGCGGCGCCCCGCGCGCCTCAGTCCCGACCGGATGCCCGCGACGATGACGGCTCCGGTTCCCTGCACGTCGTCGTCGAACGACGGGATCTTCTTCTGGTAGCGGTGCAGCACCTGGAACGCGTTACGGTTCGCGAAGTCCTCCCACTGGACCAGCGCGCGCGGAAACTCGGCGCGCACCGCGTCCACGAACTCGTCCAGGAGCGACACGTACGCATCGCCCCGAAGCCGCTCATGGCGGACGCCCAGGTAGAGTGGGTCCTGGAGCAGCGATTCGTTGCTGGTGCCCACGTCCAGGCTGACCGGCAGGACGTGCCGCGGATGGAAGCCGGCGGCGGCGCAATAGAGCACCGACTTTCCGACCGCGATCGGCATGCCGCCCGCGCCCAGGTCGCCCAGGCCCAGGATCGCCTCGTTGTCGGTGGCCACGATTACGCGCACGTCGCCGGCGCCGGCGGTGCGGAGCGCCTCGCGCACCCGGCCGCGGTCGCGCGTGCTCACGTAGATGCCGCGCGGCCTGCGGTAGAGATGGCTGTACAGCTCACAGACCTTGCCGACCGTGGGCGTGTAGACGATCGGCATCATCTCCTCGATGTGGTCGAGGAGGAGCCGGTAGAAGAGGGTCTCGTTCCGGTCTTGGAGCCCCGCGAGGAACAGGTAGCGCTGCACCTCGTCGGGGCTTCTCCGGAAGTTCTCGTAGACGCGGGCGCGCTGCTCCTCTTCGGTGGCGATTCCCGGAGGAAGAAGCCCGTCCAGGCCCAGCTCGCGCCGCTCCTCGGCGGTGAAGGAGGTTCCCTTGTTCAGAAAGGGGTCTTCGAGCAGCTCCTCCCCGCGCTTCTCCACTTCCCAGTACACCGATCCCGTGCGGGCGTCGGTGCGTTCGCGGTATCCGGGCACGGGCGGAGTATACGGCGCCCGCCCTCCCGGGGCTATGGCGCGACCCCGGTACTCTGGTACCGGGTGCACGTCCGCCTGCGGCTACCGGATCGCGCCCTCCTTGCCGGCCAGGCGTCGAAGCAGACCGGTCTGGCCGATGTGGTACGCCTCGTGGAAGTGGAGGAAGGCCAGCCACTCCCCGACGTTCATGTCCCGCATGGAGGGTTCTTGAAGCTTCGCCTCCGGCATCTCGGAAAGCTCGGCCAGGAGCCGCTCCTGGGTGGCGTCGAAATCGCGGACCAGGTCCTGGAAGGGCCGCGCGTCGGCCGCCGCGGCCACCGGTGCGCTCCCCCGCGCGTAGCGCGTCTGGAGCTCCTCGGGCCAGTAGGGCGCGCTCCCCATCACCTTGAAGAGCCCGTTCCGCGACGAGACGATGTGCGCCAGCACCCAGTTCAGGCAGTTGCCGGCCTCGGGCTGGACCAGGGAGTCCTCGTGGGTCAGCCCCGCTAGATTTTGGTGCAGGGCGCCGTGGTTGATGGAATACATGCGGATGAGATCGGCGGGCGTCATCGTCGGTTCTCCTTTCGAACGCCGGCGGGCTTCGTGAGCGAAGCGGCGGGCTCCCCCGTCGCGACGGCGATCGCTTCCATCACGGCGCGAAATCCCTGGATGTCGCGCGGATCGGCATGGGCGCGGACCCGCGCTTCGAAGGCGGCGAGGCACTCCCGGATGCGGTCGGCCGTGCCGCGGCCCTTCCGCGTGAGGCGGAGGATCACGCGCCGGCGATCCTCGGTGCCGGGAACGCGCTGGACCAGGCCCTGGGCGTCGAGGCGATCGAGCAGGCTGGTCATGGTGCTGGGGCGCTGTCCGAACACGCGGAGGAGGTCCCCCACCGCGCACGGCTCGTAGCTCCGGAGATAGGAGAGGAGGTGCGCCTCGCGGGTGTTCACCCCGGCCGCGGCGCACGGACCCTCCAGGTGCGCCGCGATCTGGCGCGTGGCCTTGTGGATCGGCGAGAGAAATTCGAATCGCATGCGGCCCTCCGGATCGTACGCGAACAAATAGTACGATTTCGTAATAATAGGCGCCGGGCGGGCCCCGCGCAACCCTAATTTCTCGGGTCCGGATCCGGCCGGCGTACCCCAGAGCCCCTCGAATCTGCTATTCTCTTTCGCCCAATGCTCGCCATCGAACGACGCGCGGACCGCCGCGCCATTGCCATCGTGGCCCACGTGGACCATGGAAAGACCACCCTGGTGGACGCCCTCCTGAAGCAGGCGGGGACCTTCCGCGCGGGGCAGCACGTCGAGGAGTGCGTCATGGACTCCGGCGACCTCGAGCGCGAGCGCGGGATCACGATCCTGGCCAAGAACACGGCGATCCGCTACCGCGACACGGTCATCAACATCGTGGATACGCCGGGGCACCGCGATTTCGGCTCGGAGGTGGAGCGGATCCTGACCATGGTGGAGGGAATCCTCCTCCTGGTCGACGCGTCTGAGGGGCCCCTGCCCCAGACCCGCTTCGTGCTGAAGAAGGCGCTGGAGTCGGGGAAGCGCCCCATCGTGCTCATCAACAAGATCGACCGCGCCGACGCCCGCACCCTCGAGGTGGAGGAAGAGATCCACGATCTGTTCCTCTCCCTCGCCACGGCCGACGAACACCTCGACTTCCCGGTGCTCTACGGATCGGGACGCCTCGGCTTCGCCTCCTCGGCTCCCGACGCCTCGGCCGGCGACCTCCGGCCTCTGCTCGACGCCATCATGAAGCACGTTCCGGCGCCGGCCATCGCCGAGTCGCCGTTCAAGATGATCGTCGCCAACATCGACTATTCGGACTACTTCGGACGCCTGGCCATCGGGCGGATCCATTCCGGCGCGATCACGCGCGCCATGGAGCTGGCGGCGGTCCGGCCCGACGGATCGGTGGCCCAGCGGGGCAAGGTGGGCAAGATCTACCTGTTCCAGGGGATCGAGCGGGTGGAGGTGGCCGAGGCGCACGCGGGCGACATCGTCGTCCTCTCCGGCTTCCCCACGATCGAGATCGGACAGACGATCGTCGACCCCGAGGACCTGGCACCGCTCGCGGCGATCCGCGTGGACGAGCCGACGCTCTCGATGGAGTTCTGCGTCAACGACTCGCCCTTCTCCGGGCGCTCCGGGAAGTACCTGACCAGCCGGCACCTCCTGGAGCGGCTGGAGCGCGAGCTGGAGCGGAACGTCGGCCTCCGCATGGAGCGCTCCGGCGACCCCGACTCCTTCCTGGTGCTGGGGCGCGGCGAGCTCTCGCTCGCGATCCTGGCCGAGACGATGCGGCGCGAGGGCTACGAGTTCGCCCTGGGCCGCCCCCAGGTGATCTTCCGCACCGGCGAGAACGGCGAGACGCTCGAGCCCTACGAGGAGCTGATCATCGACTGCGCCGAGGAGTTCACCGGGGCCGTCATTTCAGCCCTGGGCGAGCGGCGCGGCGAGATGCAGCACCTGGGCCGGCACGGGGACCGCACGCGCATGGAGTTCACCATTCCCTCGCGCGGGCTCCTGGGGTTCCGCACGGAGTTCCTCACGCTGACCAAGGGAACGGGACTGCTGAACCACCTGTTCGACAAGTACGGCCCCCACCGGGGCCCGCTCCCCAATCGTAAGCGCGGCGCGATGGTCGCCAAGGAGGCGGGGGACGTGACCGCGTACGCGCTGGACCAGCTGGGCGACCGCGGCCTCTTCTTCGTGAAGCCGACCGACCCGGTCTACGCCGGGCAGGTCGTCGGCGAGCAGGTGAAGGACGGCGACCTGGTCGTGCAGGCGTGCAAGCGGAAGCACCTGACGAACATGAGAGCCTCGACGTCCGAGCAGGGGATCAAGCTGACGCCGCCGCGCGACCTGAACATCGAGCAGGCGATCGAGTGGATCAACGACGACGAGCTGGTCGAGGTGACCCCCGCCGCGATCCGGGTGCGGAAGCGCCTGCTGGACCACCACAAACGGAAGTCCGCGGCCGCCGACTGATTCTTGGCGGCACAACCTCCTTAGGGCCCCTCGATGGGAATCAGGGATTTATCGTAGCGGTACCTGACCCCGTTCCGAATCGTTTCTGCCCGTACCGGCCGCTCCACACCGGCGTGAACGCCCGAGGAATTGACCTCGATCGGCAGCACGCACTCGTACTCGTCCTTGCGGTCTGCGTCTACCCCGACTCCCATCAAGACCCGGATCTCACTGCGGCCAAACCGTGTGGAGCGCATCGTGATTCGCCAGAAATTGTCCGGAGCGCCCTTCCAGAACCGGGAGACGTGGGCCACGTGAAACGAATCGCGGGACACGAACTCGAGTCCAGGCCCGAGTCGCACCCGCGCCACCGCGGCTTGGTCTTCATGGGCATTCCCGCCCTGGAGCCCAATCAAGACTTGGAAAGGCTCCCGAGGGCCGCCCGCTCGCTCCAACCGGATGGTGGCAACGAAACTCGGGGCCTGATCTCTCGGGCCCCAGGCAAAGGCAGGGGAGGCGCCGATGAGAGACCACACCACGAGAAGAAACTTCCAGTAGCGATGCCGCATCGCTTGAGCCTTGGAGTCAGGCAGTTCGGAGCCTCGCCGCCATCCGCTTCGCCAGCCGGTAGAGAATCCACACCACCCACAGCGCCGCCGCCGTGAGCAGGATGGCGAGCGCCATCGCCAGCACGGGGTGGGTCGCCGCGAGCCACGTGAGCGCGACCGCGAGCGCATCCTCCCCCAGGCTGACCCCCCAGGTGCTGAACGGCTCCGGGCTCGTGTTGACCGCGAGCCGCGCCGAGGCCTTCCCGCCGTGCGAGGCGAGCGCGACCGTGCCGGCGAGAAGAGCGGCGCCGATCCGCCACGGCTCCCCCACGCCGGCGACCGCGGCGAAAGCGAGGATCGCCGCCGCCGGCGGCCGGATGAAGGTGTGGACCACGTCCCACACGTGGTCCACGGCCGGGATCTTGTCCGCGACGAATTCCACGACGTAGAGCAGGATCGCGAGCCCGAGAATGAGCGGATGCGCGAGCGGACGAAGCGACTCGGGCAGCGCGATCGCCCCGAAGCGATGCAGCAAGCCGAGCGTGGCGATGGTGGCGTAGACGTTGAGCCCCGCGGCGAACGCGGTGCCGAGCACCAGTCCGAGGGATGGAGGCATGGAATCAGTGTAGCGCGGGACGCCCCGATTGGAAGCGCCCCGCGTGCGATCCGGTCCGGCTCACCCGGCCGGCCCTCACTTCATCATGACAAGCTTCCCTGAGGCGCTCCCCTCCGGGGTGGTCACCCGATAGAAGTAGACGCCCGAGGGCAGGTCGCGCCCGTGCGCGTCGCGGCCGATCGCGACCTCGTGGTAGCCGGGATCCACCCGGGGCTGGTCCAGCGCGACCCGCACCGTCCGTCCGGCCACGTCGAACAGCACGGCGCGCGCCGGGCCGGGCCTCGTCGTGCGGAACGTGAGCACCGCCGTCGGATTCAGCGGGTTCGGGGCGACCGCTACCCCCAGGCCCTTCTTCCCCGCGTCGATGCTGAGCTGAAGCGGCGCCGCGAAGCGCCCGCCTGCCGTCAGCCCTCCCCGCACCCAGAAGTCCACGTGGCTCGCCCCCGGCGGCAGATCCCCGAGCATCGTGCGCAGGGCCGAAGTCCGGAACGAGACCGCGACCTCCGCGATGCCGTCGTGGTCCTGGTCGGAAAGCGCCGGACTCTTGTCCGGCACGGCCGGGATGGCGCCGCCCACGCCGTCCTGACGCTGCAGCGTCACCGACCCCAGGTCCACGTCGGAGGCCGAGAAGGAGCCGCCCGACGGTTCGAGGGAGACCCAGATGGTGGGCCGCGCCGATTGCAGCCGCACGGCGGGACCGCTCGCGGTGAGCAGCGCCGCGGCCGTGTCGACCGGCGCGATCTGAGCGGTCGTGGAGTCCTCCGTGCCAAGATGCGCGTCGAAGACCGACAGTCGAACGTGATAGCCGCCCGCGGCCGCATAGGTATGGAGGGGCTGAACGCCGTTGCCGACGGCTCCATCGCCGAAGCGCCACGTATAAATGAGCGCGTCGCCATCGGGATCGCTGGATGCCGACCCGTCGAACGAGACCGGCATGCCCGCAAACCCCGCGTACGGTCCGCCCGCGTCCGCCGCGGGCGCTCGATCGGGAGGCGGCGGCGGTGGCGCCATGACCTCAGCGGCGGTGATCCGGAGCCGCCGGAGGGCGTCGGACGGCGAGAGGCCCTCCGCGGCGACGATCGCGAACCGCACCTCCTGCTCTTCTCCCGGAGCGAGGTCGAACGGCCCCGCTGACGACAGGATCACGAGTCCGTAGTCGTAGGGGTACAGCCATCCTGTCTGGAGGAGCGGATCCCCCGTGTACGCGTAGGGCGTGACGGGAAGGGCTGGATCATCCCGCTCGTGACGCGGCGTTCCATCGGGATTCAGTCCCTGGAGCTGATAATGGATCCCCTCCGGCGTGCCATTTCGCAGATCTTGGACCGCCGTCGGTCTCGGTTCGGGACCGAAGGCCAGGACCCCGACCGCATTCGGCGCGCGCCATTCGTCCCGAGTGTAGGCATAGGCAAGGCCGGTCGTCGTGTCGCAACCCATGTGGTCGCGGTTGGAATAGGAAACGCACCCGCCGCCCGTCTCCCAAGTGACCGGGTCCAGCTCGATGGCCGCGTACAGGTCGTGAATCGCGCTCGTTCCGGCGTTGCGGATCCGGAACCACTGGTACACCGTGCTGCCCGCGGCCCCGGGATCGGGCAAGCTCCATGAGGTTTGCCGCACTTCGACACCCAGCCCCGCGCGCGACGAGTAAGGCGCCGGCTCCCAGGGCGCGGCAGCGTCGTTGTAGACGCTCCACACCGTCTCGTCTCCGAGGAGCAGCGGCGACCCGGCCGCGTCGGTGGGGGCACCGAGATCGGTCGGCCAGTGGCGCCAGTCGTAGTCCGTGGTCGAGCCCTCTCGAATCGTGTAGTTCTTGAACTCGGGGCGGAAGATCGGCGCGACACCGTTCTCGACCGGCCCCGGGTGGTAGTCGCAGCATTCTCCCGGGCGCGCGACGAGAACCTGGCCATCGACGACGCCGGCGAGCAGGAGTCCCGCCGACTTGCCGACCGGAATCCCCGAGCCGCGTGGATAGAACAGACCAGGGCCATTCTTCAGCCAGTCGCTCGTGATTCCCCGGTTCGTGACGATGGCCTGTAACCGGTTCGCGTCCAGGACGGCCGTCACCTCGCCCGGAATATCCACGCAGGTCGTCATCTGGCAGGTGTCGGGCGCGACGCCCGATCGCTCCACGATGAAGTGGATCGAGTGGAGGCCCTTGTCGGACCACCCCGGAGTCCACCGGAACAACGCGCTGCTGTCGCTCGTGACGACGATGGCAGCGCCGGCGGGCAGGTCCGGCGATGAGATCGTTGGGGTGCCGGGCGAATCGCCTCCGATTCGGAGCGGCACTTCGAGAGGCACCTGGGCGTGCGCCTCCATCCGGCTCGGCGCGTCGATCGAAACGGGCAGCTGGGCGTTGTAGCGCACCTC
>DASSLZ010000080.1:0-2943 GCA_035689165.1 Candidatus Eiseniibacteriota bacterium
TACGAGTACATGGCGATGGGAAAGCCGGTGGTGGCGCCGCGCCTGGGCCCGCTCGCGGACGGGATCGTGGACGGAGCGACGGGAATCCTGTTCCCGCGCCGCGACCCCGCAGCGCTCCAGGCGGCGCTCGCCTCACTCCTGGGCGACGAGGCGCTCCGGGCGCGCATGGGAGCGAGCGCCCGCGCGCACGTCCTGGCCCATCACACCTGGGACCGGAACGCGGCGCGGGTCCTGGAGGGGATCGGCGCGGCCCCGGGGGCGGGCGCCGCGATCTCCGGGGGCCGCGGACGCGCTGGTACGCCCTCCGGAACGTGATACCCTTAAGGGTATGAAGACGCGGCGATGGGCCGTTCCGGCCCTCCTACTGGCTGCCTGCGCGGCGGCGTTCTGCGGCTCCCGGGAGCAGGCCCGGGCCCAGGGAAGCTACATTCCCTCACCGCCGGAGCAGGACTCGATCCTCTACCCGGAGCAGAAGCAGGATCCCCGGGTCGCGCCGCACGACGCGCACAACGCGTACACGAAGGACCCGTACTCGCCGAAGAACGAGAAGAAGGGGTTCGTGAACAACGACTACTTCTCGATCCCGGTGAACCCGACGGCCGCGCAGCTCATCCCGATCGTCGAAAACGGGCACCTCGGCTCGAAGAACAACCCGCGCGGGTTCTGGCCGCGCTACAACGAGGGAAACAAGGACCAGGCCTTCGGCGAGCTCAAGTACGTCCTCTGGGTCTTCCCGAACCATCCCCGCGCGCTCCACCTGCTGGGGATGCTGTCCCGTGAGACCCACCAGCCCGCGATCCCGATCGCCTACTACGAGAAGGCGCTCCGGCTCTTCCCGGACCGCGCCTACACGCACGCGCAATACGGGGCCTACCTGGTCGAGATCGGTGAGAAGACCCAGGGAATCCTGCAGCTGCAGCAGGCGCTGCAGATGGACCCCAGCCTGCTCACGGCGCGCGCCTGGCTGGACAAGGCGAAGCGGTCGGTCGGGATGGAAGTGGGGGACCTCGCTCCGGGGGAAACGGCTCCGGCGGCCAGCGCGCCTACCCAGCAGGACGGAATGTACGTGCCGCGGCGCTAGGCGCCGGACGTCGTTTCGCCGTTACGAAGTCTCCGGGGCCGGCCCCCCGGTTCCGGGACGCCACCGGGCCCGCAGCCACGCCATGAGCGCCTCCCGTTCCTCCCGTCGGATCCATCCAAGCCCCCACATCAGTCCGACGTACACGAGGAAGAGCGCGATCCCCACGGCGAGGGACGCGATGAGCGGCATCGGCGGGAGGAGCGCGCGCAGGGCCCAGACCCCTGCCGCGAGCAGCGCCGCCGGAACGACCCGCCCGAATTCGAAACGGATCGGATAGGCGCGCTGTCCCTCGCGATAGACCCACACGGCCTTGAACGCGAACGCGATGACCGTGGCGAGCACGGCGCCGAACATCCCCCAGCGGGGGATCATCACGGCGTAGAGGCCGAGGCAGAGGAGGCATGTCGCGGCGAAGATCACGCCGAGGAGCGGCGTGCGGCTCTTGAGCTTCATCCCCAGCTCGAAGTAGGTCCCGATCCCGTTCAGGACATAGGCCACGACGACGAGCGGGACGAGACGCGCGGCCGTCGCGTACGCGGGGGGCGCCACGATGGCGATCACGTCGCGGATCACGAGCGACATGCCGAGGCCGGCCGCGAGCAGGCCCAGGGTGAAGTAGCTGAAGACGCGGGTGTAGAACGACGGCGCCGCCGGGTCGTTCGCGACCTCGAACGATTTCGCGTTCCACACCTGGAAGAAGGACGCGACCACCAGGGTGTTCAGCATGATGCCGAACTTGTAGGCGAGGGCGTAGATGCCCACCTGCGCGAAGCCGGCGCTGGCCTGCAGGAAGAAGCGGTCGGCGAAGTTGATGCCGAACAGGCTGAGCTGGACCAGCACCAGGGGATAGCCGTAGCCCACCATCTTCCGGAGGAGTGCGCCGTCGAACGAAAGTCCCACCGAGCGGACCACGTAGGCGAGCAGGACCCCTCCCAGCGCCAGATTCGTGATCAGGTTGCTGACCAGGATCCCTTCCACGCCCCAGTGCAGGCCCACCAGGAAGAAGACGTTGAGGAGCGCCCCTACGATGAACTTGATCACCGTGATCGTGCTGAAGAGCGTGGAGCGCAGGAGCACGGCCAGGTAGGTCATGCCGAACTCGGCCACCATGTTGAACCCGAATCCGACGAAGAGAATGCGGAGCCAGCGGGTGAAGCGCGGGTCGTGGAAGACTCCTTGGGCGAGCCGGGGCGCCGCGAGGAAGAGCGCCGCCGCGATCGCGAAGGAGACCGCGAGGATGGGAAGGAGCGCGGTCGAGACGACGCGCTTCCGCTCGCCCTCGGGTGCCAGGTAGTAGTAGCGGTAGATCGCGTTCGCGAGTCCCAGGCTGAAGAGCATCCCGATCGCGAGCGCCGTCAGATCGAGGTACTCGATGACGCCGTACTGCGCCGGCGAGAGGTTGTACGTGTAGAGCGGGACCAGGAGGAGTCCGGCGATGCGGATGCCGACGTTCCCGAGGCCGTAGATGCCGGCGTGCTTGAGGACGCTCGCGAAGGAGGCGGCGGAGGGCTTCCCGGCGGTTGCGCTCACTCGGGGCGGGTCGCCTCGTCGCCGGCCCCGGCCCGCGCCGGCATGGCGCTCCCGGTCGAGCCCGGCGCGCCACGCGTCCCGCCCAGCCGGCGCGCCACCGCGCCGCGCAGGCGCCGCGCGAGGGGCACGAGCCAGGCCGCGTAGGGGCGGAGGTCGCGCCAGTCGAAGAGGGCGAAACGCTTCGGCTCCAGAAGCTGCCCGATCAGCCGGCGCTTCGGCACCGCGGGATCGGACCATGATTCCAGGAACACGCCCAGATCGCGGTCCCCGTCCACCCACGCGGCGCGGTTTTGCTGCCGCTCCGAGGCGCCGAGGTCCACCCCCGCGAGATC
>DASSLZ010000081.1:0-20726 GCA_035689165.1 Candidatus Eiseniibacteriota bacterium
CGGCTACGGCCAGGAAGAAGACCGCATGCGCTCCCGGTCCGCGGGATTCGCCCGCCACCTCGTGAAGCCCGCCGACCCGAGCGCCCTGCGGCAGCTGCTCGAGTCGCTTCCGGAGTAGCCCAGCCCCGAGGAGCAACCCCATGGCCGCGGGCCGCTTTCCAGGGATCCCAACCTTCCTCGGATCGCTCGCGGCGGCGGCCGCCCTGGTCGCCGGCGTTGGAGTCTCCCTCGGGCAGTCATCGTCCACGCTGTTCCAGGCCACGGCCGGCGACGGCGACCCCTCCGCGCCCGAGATCAGCACCGTGGAGATGAAGAGCGCCCTGGCTGCCGGCACCGCCGTCGTCTTCGACGCGCGTCCCGCGATGGAGTACGCCATGGGGCACATCCCCGGGGCGCGAAACGTCGCCGCCAAGCCCGGCGTGCCGATGTCCGCCTACGTGTCCGACGTCGCCGAAATCGGCCGCGCGCTCGGCGGCGACAAGTCCAAGGCGATCATCCTCTACTGCAACGGCCCCTTCTGCGGGAAGAGCCGGCGGCTGGCGGCGGAGCTCAAGGCGGCCGGCTTCTCGAACGTGCGCCGCTACCAGCTTGGCATGCCGGTCTGGCGCGCGCTGGGCGAGCCCGTGCAGATCGAGCCCGATGGCCTGCGCCGCGTCCTCGCCGAGGATCGCACGGCGTTCGTCATCGACGCGCGGGACGCCGGCGCGTTCGCGGGCGGGTCGCTGCCCGGCGCGCGGAACATCGCGCGCTCGGGCGTGCTCGACGGCAAGGACGTCGGCGCCCTGAAAAACGCGAAGAACGACGGCCGGCTGCCCATGGAAGACCACAACACGCGCGTGATCGTGGTGGCGGGAAGCGCCGCCGACGCGCGCTGGGTGGCCGAGCACATCGCGCGCGAAGCGTTCTCCAACGTGGCGTTCTTCGGGGGGACCTTCGAGGAGGCGCTCGCCCTGGCGAAGTAGCCCCGGGCGGGGCTCAGCCCGCGAGGCGCTTGGCCAGCGCGCGGCGGCTGGCGGGGGTGTTGTCGAAGGTCGCGAGCAGCGTGCGCACCTCGGGCCACTCGTCGGTCACGTGCGGGTTGAGCGAGGCGACCGTCACGGTCTCGGGGTAGCGGCGGAGCCAGGCGCGGGCCGTCGCCTCCTGCTCCGCGGACACCGTCGATCGCGCGGCCACCGTCATCAGCGCGCTCCCCTCGATCCGGCGGGGCCAGTTCTCCACGGCGGGACCATGCTCGTGCGCGGTCAAGCCGTGCGCCCGCAGGAGATCGGCCATGCCGGCGCGGGTCTCGGGGCGGTTCACCTCCAGCACGTCCACCGGCTGGCGCAGCGGGATCCCCCCCGCGCCCTGCTTCAGCACGCGCGCGGCCCCCTCGGCGATCCGCTCCAGCTCGGCGGCGGGAATCAGATCCCGCGCCTCGCGCTCCAACGCCATCGAGAACTCCGCCGGGCGCGCGGCGCTTCCCGCGCGGAGCGCGCGGATCCGGGCGATCGAGGCGGCGATCCGATCGGGCGCCAGACGACCCGACGCGAGCGCCTGGCGCAGTGCCGCCACCGCTTCCTCCGGACCCGGCTCCAGCTTGGAATAGAGGAGCAGGTCCACCCCCGCCTCGATCGCGCGCACGGCGACCTCGCCGTGCGTCCCCAGCGCCGTGGCGCCGTGCATCTCGAGCGCGTCGGTCACGACCACCCCGTTGAACCGAAGCTTCTCGCGAAGCAGTTCCGTCACGACCGCGTGCGACAGGGTGGCCGTGCGCGCGGGATCGGCGTCGAGCGCCGGCACGAGGAGGTGCGCGGTCATGACCATCGGCACGCCGGCCTGGATCGCTCCCTCGAAGGGGCGCAGCTCACGCAGCGAGAGCTGGTCCATCGTGAGCGAAAGGCGCGGCAGGGCCACGTGGGAGTCGAGCGAAGTGTCGCCGTGGCCGGGGAAGTGCTTGGCGACCGGGATCACCCCCGCGGACAGGAATCCTTCGATCGCCGCGCGCCCGCAGGCGGTGACCTGCGAGGGCGCCGTCCCGAACGAGCGCACGCCGATCACCGGATTCTTCGGATTGGAGTGGATGTCCACGACGGGCGCGAAGTCGAGGTTCACGCCCAGGGCGAGCAGCCGCCGCGCGGTGCGCGCCGCGAGATCCTTCACCAGGGGAGGCCCGCCCGAGGAGGCGACCGCGCGCGCCGAGGGGGGCACCTCCCAGAAGCCGGACAGCTGGCTGACCATGCCCCCCTCTTCGTCGGCCGCGACGAGGGCGGGGAGCTCCGGCGTGCCCACCACGGCGTGCGCGGCGCGCGCGTAGCGCGCGGCGCCCCCCGCGTCGGCGAAGTTGCTCGCGAAGAAGATCACGCCGGAGGGGGCGATCGCGCGCAGGCGCGCCTCGACCTCGGGCGTCATCGTCGTGCCGGGAACGCCGACGATCATGAGCTCGCCCAGACGGTCCACGACCTCCTCGGGGCCGATTCGAGCCGCAGCCAGGGAGGGTCCGGCCATGCCGCCGCCCGTCATGGGAGCTCCACCTCCTCGAGAAGCTTGAGATAGCGCTGGTACACCGCCCGGGGAACCGCGCCCGAGCGGAGGCCGGCCAGCACCGCGCACCCCGGCTCCGTGCGATGCGTGCAGGGACGGAAGCGGCAGGCGGGCGCGTGCGCGATCTCGCCGAACACGCCGGACACCTCGTCCGCCGTGGTGCGGCCGAGCACGACGCTCCGCACGCCCGGCGTGTCGATCAGGAGCCCGCCTTCCGGGAGCGGATACAGGCGCGAGCTGGTCGTCGTGTGCTTTCCCTTCCTCGTGCGCTCGCTGAGGTCGCCGGTGGCCGCGTCGGCGCCGGGGATCAGCCGGCGCAAGAGTGACGACTTGCCCACGCCCGAGTGTCCCACGAACACCGTGGAACGGCCGGCCAGCTGGGCGCGCAGCGTCTCCAGCCCCTCGTCCGTCTTCGCGCTCACGTAGATCGTCTCGAGCGGAATGTGCGCCTCGAGGACGACGCGGCGCGCGGCTTCCACCGTGGCCAGGTCCACCTTGTTGAGACAGAGCACCGGCTCCATGCCGCCCCGCAGCGCGAGCAGCGTCCACCGGTCGATCAGGCCGGGCCGGAACGGGGGATCGTCGAACGACGAGACGATCACCGTCTGATCGGCGTTCGCCGCGATCACCTGGGTCAGATCCCGCCCGCGCGCGCCCGTCGCCGCGCGCTCCAGCCGCGTGCGCCTCGGCGCCACCGACACGATGCGGGGCGGCGAGCCCTCCTCCAGGGCGACCTCGTCCCCCGCGACGAGCGCGTTCGAGCGCGACGGGTCGGTATCGGCCTTGAGGCGAGGGGCCAGGGTCGCCTCGCGAACGGTGTGCCCGTCCCAGATGAGCGCGGTGACGCCGTAGACTTGGAGGACCGTCGGTCGTGCGGATGTCGGCGTGGTCGGTACGATGGCGGGAGCATAGCCGCCGCGCCCGGGACCCCACAAGCCCCGAAGCCGCGCCCGGGGAGCGGTCCGTGATCGCGCGTTGAATCCGAACCCCGGGGCGGCTAGAATGCGGCTCGCATGAACGCCAACGTGATCACCTGTCCCCGCTGCGGCGAGCGGCTCCCGGAAGGATTCACGCGCTGCGACGCGTGCGGGGCCTACCTCGTGCCGCACCCCGCGGGCTCCGCCGCACCGCCCGCGCCGGGCAGGAAGCTGAACGTCGCCGCCGGTCCGCGACACGCGCCCGCCCGCGCGGGAAGCTCCCCCTGGGTCTATCTCGTGGTCGGTCTCATCGTCGGCGGCGCCGTCGGCTACGCGCTTCGCTCCGGCGTCGGGACGGGATCGAGCGGCGGCGCGCCCAAGGGCCCGGCGGACGTGATGGCCGGAGCCGGCGGTGGTGAAGGCGGCGGCATGGGCGCGGCTCCAGGCGGCATGGGCGGCGCGCCGGGCGGCATGGGGGCCGGCATGGCCGGCGGACAGATGCCCCCCGACATCGCGGCCGCGGTGCAGAAGTACAACTCCGCGCTCATGATGGATCCGAACGATCTCCAGGCGAACATCGGCCTCGGCAATCTGGAGTTCGACTCCCAGCAGTGGGACCGGGCGATCGAGCACTACACGAAGGCGCTCGACAAGGACCCCAAGAACGCCGACGTGCGCGTGGACCGCGCGATCGCCTATCACAGCATGGGACAGGACGCCAAGGCGAAGGAGGAGATGCTCCGGGTCACCAAGGAGCATCCCGAGCACCGGAACGCCTGGCTCAATCTCGGCGTCGTGAGCGCCGCCACGGGAGACAAGCCGGGCGCCATCAAGGCGTGGGAGCGCTATCTCCAGCTCGAACCCAGCGGCACGCACTCCGCGGCGATCCGTGACGAGCTGAATCAGCTGAAGCAGAGCCCCTAGGCTTTGAGCCGCGCGTCGAGCGCGGCGACGACCCGCAAGAGCTCGGGGCATTCCGCGGCATCCGCCGCCGCGCGCCGCAGACCCTCGGCATCGTCCACGTCGTACCACTCCGGAAGCTCCGCCACCGTCCAGCCCGATTCCGCGGCGCGCCGCCTCGTGGCGTCCGCCACGTCCGGCGTGCCCCACGGAATATCCGAGAAGATTCCTTCGCGCCCCGGACGGATGCCGATCAGGTAGTAGCCGCCGTCGCGCGCGGGACCGAGCACGGCATCCGCGCGCTCGAGACGCTCGAGCGCAGTGGCGATCCGGGCCGGATCCAGCGTGGGGCTGTCCGCCCCGATCGCCACGGCGCGCCTCGCGCCGCCGTCATGCAGCGTCCGGAAGGCGCGGCCCAGGCGCGCCCCCAGGTCCCCGTCGCCCTGGCCCGCGACGGCGACGCCGCGATCGGCCGCAAGCCGCGCCAGCCAGGGCTCGAGCGCGCCGTCGAGAAAGAGCGTCCACGATGCGGGGACGGCGGCGGGGAAGCGGCGCAGGCTCTCTTCGAGGCAGACGCGGGCGACCGCGGCGGCCTCGTCCGGCGAAAGCGGCGGCGAGAGCCGCGTCTTCACCATCCCGGGACGGGGCGTCTTCGCAAAGAGCGCGACCGCGTCGGCGCTCACGGAAGAAGCGGCGGAAACGGCCCTCCGGTCCGCCGCAGGTGGAAGAGGATCTGCTGCAGGTAGCCCCGGCCCGGGCCCAGCCGCCGCGACCATGCCTCGAGCTCCCGGTCGTTCGCGCGCGACCGGCCCGCCAGCTCCAGCGTCGCGCGGCGGATCCAGCGATCGACCGGATAGGCGTCCAGGCGGCCGAGGCCGAAGAGGAGGACGCAGTCGGCGATCTTGGCGCCCACGCCGGGCAGCTCGATCAGCCGCGCGCGCGCCTCGTCGAGCGGCCCCTCGCGGAGCGCGTTCCAGTCGAGCGGCGTTCTGTCCAGACGTCGCGCCGTGTGAAGAAGGTAGGGGGCGCGGAAGCCGAGCCCGACGGCGCGGAGGTCGCGCTCGCGGCGGCGCGCGATCGTGCCCGCGGGCGGAAAGGCGCGCCGCGCCGAGCCCGCGATCGGCCGGCCGTAGCGCGCGGCCAGCCCCTCGACGCCCGCCGTGATCTTCGGGATGTTGGCGGCCGCGGAGCCGATGAAGGAGGCCAGCGTCTCCCACGGTTCCTGGCGAAGGAGGCGGAGGCCCAACAGCGGCTCGAACCCGGGCAGGGCGCGGAGCGGTTCGGCGCCTTCGAGATGGACGCGGGGATCTTCGTCGAGGCGGAGATAGCGGGCCCACGCCGAAGCGCCGGGATCGGCGCCGCGCGTCTCGATCCGGAGTACTTCGCCCGGTGTTTCCCACGCGACGCGAGCCTCGGCCCCGGCGACGACCCCGGACCAAGCCCCGTCGTCCAGGCGCCAGCGAAACGCCTGCCCGCAGCCGAAGGTGAGCGGTAGGTCGAGGGGGCCGTGCACGGGAAGGCGATGGAGCACGCCCAAGCGTGCGGGGAAGCGCCCGCGCGCGTCAAGGAAAGCCCGGCGGGGGGAGTTTCCGTTGACCCGTCCGGAAGGCGCGTGTGAGACTCGAAGGCCATGCCCTTCCGTCGCTTCGCCGCCGCCGCATTCCTCTCGGGCGCGATCGCCGTCGCCCTCGCGTCCTCCGCGGCGCCCGCGCGCGCGGCCGTGGGGAGCGCCTCCGTCCGGCTGGTGCGCCTGCTGGAGGAAGTGCCCGATTCCATTCCCGGCCGGCCCGGCAAGGTCCACGGCATCCGCCTCCATCTCATCGCCGGGAACGTGCTCCTGCTCCGGCGCGGCGGAGATTTCATTGCCCTCCTGCCGATCGAGCGGCGCGAGGGCAGCGTCGACTCGCTCCAGTATTTCTATTATCTCGAGGGGGGCCCGCTCCTCTGGGTATTCCCGGGCACGCGCGAGCGCGCCGTGCGCACCGTCGCCGACGGCGGCGACATCCGCTTCCACGCCACGCGACTGCTCTGGCGGGACGGCCCCGAGGAGGGATGGATCTACTTCCCCGACGTGCCCGGCAACGAGGGGCTCAAGTTCTCGGTCGTGAGCGGCCGAAGCGTGGACCAGGTGGACCCGCGTGAGACGAAGTACTGGGTGGAGCTGGGGACGCCCGGAGCCTCGGGCTTCTAGCGGCCGATGGCGGCCCGCATCCGGGAAATCCTGTTCGGGAATCTCGGGCTGAAGCTCGCGTCCTTGGTGCTGGCGCTTCTGCTCTACGCGCACGTCGTGACCGAGCAGCAGCGCGAGTCGATCCTCCAGATCCCGCTCACCCTGACCGGCCTTCCCGACTCGCTCGCCGTCAGCGGCCATCCGCCCGAGCGGGTGGGCGTGAAGATCCGGGGAAAGTGGAAGGACCTGATCCGCCTGGGTCTCACCAGCCCCTACCTTCCGCTGGACCTGGCGCACGCCGTGCCGGGGCCCTTCCGCTCCACGATCACCGCCGACGACGTGGCGGGAAAGGCGCTCCCGCCCGAGCTCTCCAAGCTCGTCGCCGTGACCGAGGTGGAGGAGCCGCGGGCCGTGGACCTGGTCATCGAGCCGAAGCGGCAGAAGCGCGTCCGGGTGGCGCTGCGCTTCACCGGCGCGCCGGCCGCGGGGTACGAAGTCTCCGGCCCCGCGGTCGCCGTTCCGGACTCGGTGGAGGTCCGCGGGCCCAAGTCGGTCGTGGGGCCGCTCGACTCCCTCAGCACGCTTCCAATTGACATCACGGGAGAACGCGAGAAAATCCAGCGCCAGGTCGAAATCGATCCTGGCCCGCTGCGGCTCTCGGTCGAGCCGCGCCGCTGCCTCGTGACCGTCCGCTTCGCGAAGACCGCCGCCGACCAGGCGCCGCCCGGAACGCCCGGCGGCTCCTGAGCGCGAAGCGCCGGGCACGATCACCAAGGAGACCGCATCACGATGAAGCGAACCACCGATCCCAACCCGCCGGGCGCCTCGGCCGTCGACACCGGCGGACCGGGAGGATTCCCCGAAGTCGAGCGTCGCGCCCCCCTGGCGGGACTGTCGCTCGTCCCGACGAAGATCTTCTTCACGAAGGGCGTCGGCAGCCATCGCGACGAGCTCCGGTCGTTCGAGCTGGCGCTCAAGGACGCCGGGATCGAGAAGCTGAACCTGGTCCACGTCTCGAGCATCTTTCCGCCGAACTGCAAGATCATCCCGAAGGACGAAGGCTTCAAGCTGATCGCCCCCGGGAGCATCGCCTTCTGCGTCATGGCGCGGATCGCGTCGAACGAGATGCGCCGCCTGATCGCGGCCTCGATCGGCTGCGCGCTGCCCGCCGACAAGAACCGCTACGGCTACCTGAGCGAGCACCACGCGTACGGGCAGACCGACGAGGTGGCGGGCGACTTCGCCGAGGACATGGCGGCGTCCATGCTCGCCTCGACCCTCGGCGTCGAGTTCGACGAGAACGCCAACTGGGACGAGAAGGAGCAGGTGTTCAAGATCTCGGGCGAAATCGTCCGGACGTTCAACGTGACTCAGTCCGCTGTCATCTCCGCCAAGGGATTCACGACGGTCCTGGCTTCGGCGGTCCTCATTTTCTGAGCGGCGCGTCCGCTCGCGTTCCCGTTTTCGGAGGCTTTGGAATGAATCGCCATCCGCACACGTCGCCGCCGCGCGCCGCCGTCCTGGCCGCTCTGCTTCTCATCCCGGCGCTCGGCTGCGCCAAGACCGAGCATTCGGCGGCGACGGTGAGCAGCGACTCGACCGCCCCGCCCGCGAAGGAGACTCCCATGGCCGCGGCCCCGACCCCGAGCAACACGACCATGCCCACACCGGCGCACATCACCGTGCAGCACTGCCTCATCGGCTTCTCGGGCTCGGTCCCGGGGAAGAACATCACCCGGAGCCGCGACGAGGCGAAGAAGCTGGCCTACGAGATTCTCGAGCGCGCGAAGAAGGGCGAGGATTTCGACGCGCTCGTGGAGAAGTACACGGACGATTCTCCTCCGGGGATCTACAAGATGAGCGGAAGCGGCGTGCCGCCGGCCCAGGGCGAGTATTCCCGCGACTCGATGGTGCCCGCCTTCGGCAACGTGGGATTCAAGCTGCAGGTGGGTGAGATCGGGATCGCCGATTACGATCAGTCGGCGAGCCCGTTCGGCTACCACGTCATCAAGCGTCTTCAGTAGCGCCGGCCGCGCCGCCCGGCGGCGCGGAACGGTTCGAAGCCGGTCGAGCCACACCCAAGGCCTCCCGGACCAGCGGAGCGATATCGAGCAGGCTTCGCGGCTCCGGGAGGCCGTCCCATGCCCCCCACGCCGCGAAGAAGGCCGGGTTCTTCGTGTGCGTCTTCACGCGCAGGTCTTCGAGGTTTCCGTGGTCGCTCGCCACCAGCACGAGCAGCTCGCGAAGATCCGCTTGGGCCAGCACCGTCTCGAGCGCGGCGCTCAGGTCGTCCAGGCAGCGGTCGGCCGTTGCGCGGTCCATCGCGTGCGCGGCGCGATCGGTCTCGAAGTATTCGAACAGCGAGAAGTCGGCCCGCATCGCTTCGCGGGCGATGATCGCCCCCGCCTCCTCCGGCTCGCGGCGCGGAAGGTCGAAGCCGTAGTCGCGCATGCGCCAGTGCGTGAGGTCGTGCACCACCGCGCGCCCCTCCGTCAGGTCCTCCCAGTTCCGGAGCGGCACTCCCGCGGCCAGGGTCGCCAGCGTCGTGGCCGAGAGGCGGCGAAGCGGCGGCTCGGTCTCGAAGAAGCGCGGCCCGAACGCGTTCAGGAAGGTGGCGTTTCGTCCCTGCTCGGTCAGCTCCTTGAGGAGTGAGCTCTCGGCCAGGATCCGCCGCAGGGTTGGCCCGGGAAGGCCCGAGACGTGCCGCCCCATCGCCGCCGGCGCGTTCACGCCCGTGAGGATCGCGGTCTGTCCCGTCGCGCTCTGCGGGAGCCCGGGGATGCCCAGCGAGGCGTCCACGCCGCGGGCGAAGGCGGGAGCGCCCGCGGTCGCGGAGCGCGGCGTTTCGGTCTCGGTCAGCCGGAGCACGGGGCGCTGGGGCGCGGCGAGCGGGTTCGTGGTGGAGTCGGCGGGGCCGACGCCGATCCCGTCGATGAAGAAGAGGAGAACGCGCCTACGCGGAGGTACGGGAATCACGAGTGAAAAAACGAAACGGGAGCCGGGGGAGCAGCGCACGGTCGGTGCTGGGCCGGGGACGCGGAATCAGTGACCGGCGCTGCCTGGCTCCCGAATTCGTTTGGGATAACTGAATTAGGCAACCGCTGTGCCACGCGCGATCGCTCCAGGAGTTTCCGGCAAGGCTTCAAGTGGCTGGCGTTCAAGAGGATAGCCTCGGTGCGATTCGCACGGCAAGGAGCCGGTCCCCCGGACCGGCCGGCGGCCGTGCAGCAGGGAGCGCGGGCGTTGCATTCGGGGAAGAGGCTCGGAAACCCCAGCGGGAAAAAGCCTTGACACGTTCTGGCCCCGGTCTATAGTCCGCAGCGCGAACGGGCGGCGTAGGTCCGTGACTGGCCCGGGTTTAGGGAGGGGCTGATGACCAAGGCAGATATCGTAGACGAGATCTCCGAGCGTACCGGCCTCACGAAGAAAGACGTGGCGGACACGGTCGACGAGTTCCTCGAAGCCGTTTCCCGCGCTCTCGCTTCGGGGAAGCACATCGAGATCCGCGGATTCGGGACCTTCAAGGTCAAGGATCGGAAATCGCGTCTGGCGCGAAATCCCCGGACCGGGGAGTCGGTGCCCGTTCCTCCCCGGCGGGTGCCGGTCTTCAAGGTATCGAAGGAGCTGAAGGATATCGTCGCCCAAATCTAGTCCTGACGCCGGCCCGGCCGCCCGGGCCCCGTCGGAAGCGGACGTGAAAACCAAACGGGACGCGAGCGAAATCGCCGCGTCCCGTTTGACATTGGTTCGGTGGGGCGTCTGCCGCGCGGTGGTTGCCCGGTCAGTGGCGCCGGTCGCGGAGGATCAGGAGCCGTACGAGCTGGAGAACGGCCGAGGCCGCCGCGGCCACGTAGGTCAGTGCGGCCGCGCTCAATACCCGCTTCGCACCGTCCTGCTCCGCGGGCGACACCAGCCCCAGCCGGTTCAGCTGGACGAGCGCCCGGTTGCTCGCGTCGAACTCGACGGGGAGCGTGACCAGCTGGAAGACCACGGCGAAGGAGAAGAGCAGGATCCCCACGTCGAGCAGGCTGACGCCGGCCACCTGGAAGCCGGGCGCGAAGAGAAGCCCCGCGATGATGAAGATCCAGGAGAGGCTGGTGCCGATGTTCGCGAGGGGGAAGATCGCCGTCCGAAACTTGAGCGGCGCATAGCCCTGCGCGTGCTGGATCGCGTGCCCCACCTCGTGCGCCGAGACGGCGAGCGCCGAGATGGAGGGCTCGGAATAGTTGTGGGGCGACAGGCGGACCCGCTTGCTCAGCGGATCGTAGTGGTCCGAGAGAAAGCCGTTGCCCTCCTCGACTTCGACGTCCGTGATGCCGTTCTGCCGAAGGATCAGCTGCGCGATCTCGCGGCCGCTCCGGCCGCTCGCGGAAGCGATCTCGCTGAACTTCCGGTACGTCGACTGCACCTTCCACTGCGCGTAGAAGGCCAGGATCATCGCCGGGATCAGCAGAATCATCGTCGGATCCCAGAACGGCAGGAACATCGATTTCCTCCTCGGAACGGTGTGGTTGGGGCGCGAACCTCTCTCCCCTATACTGGGCCATCCGGTAAAGGTTTCGCGCTCGTGTCTTTGAGACTAGCAGCCGCCCCACCCCGATTCAACCAATCGAGGACGATCTGACAACGGCTTACGTCGACCTGCGGAGCGACACCGTGACCCGTCCGACCGCCGCGATGCGCCGCGCGATGGCCGAGGCGGAAGTGGGGGACGACGTCTTCGGCGACGACCCGACGGTCCGCCGGCTGGAAGAGGAAGTCGCGGCGCTTCTTGGCAAGGAGGCCGCCGTCTTCGTTCCGACCGGCTGCATGGGGAACGAGATCGCCGTCGCCACCTCCACGCGGCGGGGCGACGCGATCCTCCTCGAGCGGGACAGCCATCTCGTCTACCACGAGGGGCAGGCGATCACCGAGCTCCTCGGCCGGCGCTTCCGCTTCGTGCACGGCGACCGCGGCAGGATCGCTCCCGAGCACGTGGCCCATCCTCCGGCCGGGGCCGAGCCGATCGGCCTCGTCTCCGTGGAGCAGACGCAGAACTGGGGTTCGGGCGCGATCTATCCGCTGGCCCGTCTTCAGGGCGTGCGCCAGGCGGCGCGCGCGGCCGGCCTTCCCGTGCACATGGACGGGGCGCGGCTCTGGAACGCGTCGGCGGCCACCGGGATCGCCCCCGCCGAGTACGCGGCGTGCGCGGATACGGTAATGACCTGCTTCTCCAAGGCGCTCGGCGCCCCGATCGGCTCCGCCGTGTCCGGGAGCGCCGCGCAGATCGCCGAGGCGCGCGCGATGCGCGCCACGTTCGGCGGCGGCATGCGCCAGGTCGGAATCCTCGCCGCGGGCGCGCTCCACGCGCTCCGCCATCACCGCGACCGCCTGCCCGAGGACCATGCGCGGGCCATGCGGCTCGCGCTGGCGATCGCGGAAATGCCGGGACTCCGTATCGATCCGGAGCGGGTCGAGACGAACATCGTCATCGCGGAAGTCGAAAGGGGCGAGGCGCGGCTTCCGCGCTTCATGGAGCGGCTCGAAGCCGAAGGGGTGAAGGTGCTCGACTTCGGCGGCCCGGGCTGTTTCCGCGCCGTCACGCACCTGGACGTGGACGACGCGGCGCTCGAGCGGGCGATCGCGGCCATGCGGAGCGCGGCGGGCGCGGCGATCGCCCGATGAGTCCGGGCGCCGAGCCCTCGCCGGGCACGCTCTACCTGGTCGGGACGCCGATCGGAAACGTCGAGGATCTCTCGCCCCGCGCGCAGCGCCTGCTGGGCGCCGTGGACGTGATCGCCGCCGAGGACACGCGGCACACCAAGGGACTCCTCGACCGCTTCGGCATCCGGACGGCGATGGTCTCCTATCACGACCACAACAAGGACGCGCGCACGCCCGAGCTGATCGCGCGGCTGGGCGAGGGCGCCTCGGTCGCGATCGTCTCCGACGCGGGCTCGCCCGGAATCTCCGATCCGGCCTTCACGCTGGTGCGCGCCGCGGCGGCCGCGGGTCTCGACGTGGTTCCGGTTCCCGGCCCCTCCAGCGCGATCTGCGCGCTCGAGGTCTCGGGGCTTCCGACCGACCGATTCGCGTTCGAGGGATTCCTGCCACGGAAGCCGGGAAAGCGCCGGGCCCGGATCGAGGAGTTGCGCGACGACCCGCGGACCCTCATTTTCTTCGAGTCGCCGTACCGCCTGCGCGCGGCCCTCGCCGATCTGGCGGCGGCCTGGGGCGACCGGCCGGCTTCGGTTTCGCGCGAATTGACGAAGAAGTTCGAGGAGACGCGGCGCGGCACGCTGCGCGAGCTGTTGGCGTGGGTGGAGTCGTCACCGCCGCGCGGCGAGTTCGTGCTGGTGGTGGGCGGGGCGCCGCGGGATCGCGGGGAGGACGAGGAGGAGCGCGCGTGAACGAGACCTGGAAGACCACGAGCCGGTCCTGGTTCCATCCGATCGCCCGCTGGCTGGCCGGCCGCGGCGTCACGCCCGACGCGATCACGGTGGCGGGCCTCGCCTTCTCGCTCCTGGCGGCACTCCTCTTCGCGCGCGGCGCGTTCCTCGCGGCGGCCTTCGTCCTCGCGATCACGGGACTCTGCGACATGCTGGACGGCGACGTCGCGCGGCTCCGCGGCGCGACGAGCCCGTTCGGCGCCTTTCTCGACTCCACGCTCGACCGCCTGGGCGAGGGCGCGCTCTTCGGAGGGCTGGCGACCTACTACTTCACGCGCGCTTCGGGCGGAGCGGTCTGGATCCGCTCGAGCACCGTCGACGGCTCGTTCGGCGATCCGGACGCTCAGACCCTCGCCGTGCTCGCCCTGGCCACGCTCGTTCTCTCGCTGCTCGTCTCCTACACGCGGGCGCGTGCCGAGGGCCTGGGCCTCGAATGCAAGGTCGGCATCATGGAGCGCCCCGAGCGGCTTCTGGCCCTGATGGCGGGCGCGCTTCTGGGTCACCGCTTCATGCCCGGCGTGCTCGGATTGCTCTTCCTTTTGACCCTCGTCACCGTCCTGCAGCGCGTGTATCATGTGCGCCGATTGACACGTACGGGTCCGGCCTGATCCCGGTTACCGGAGGCAGACAAACCATGGGTAAGATTCGCGTCGGCATCATCGGCGTTGGCAACTGCGCTTCGTCGCTCGTCCAGGGCGTGCACTACTACAAGAACGCCAAGGACACCGACTTCGTCCCCGGCCTCATGCACGTGAACCTGGGCGGATACCACATCCGCGACATCGAGTTCAGTGCGGCCATCGACATCGACAAGAACAAGGTCGGCCGCGACCTTTCCGAGGCGATCTACACCTGGCCCAACAACACCTACAAGTTCGACGACGTCCCGCGCAGCGGCGTTCCGGTCGCCCGCGGCATGACGCATGACGGGCTGGGCCAGTACCTCTCCAAGATCATTCAGAAGGCGCCCGGCTCCACGGCCGACATCGTGCGCCTCCTCAAGGAGACCAAGACCGACGTCGTCGTGAACTACCTCCCCGTCGGGAGCGAAGAGGCGACGAAGTGGTACGTGGAGCAGGTCCTGGAGGCGGGCTGCGCGTTCGTGAACTGCATCCCGGTCTTCATCGCCCGGGAGAAGTATTGGCAGCGGCGCTTCGAGCAGAAGAAGCTCCCGGTGATCGGCGACGACATCAAGTCGCAGGTCGGCGCCACCATCACCCACCGCGTCCTCACGCGGCTCTTCCGCGAGCGGGGCGTCCGGCTGGAGCGCACCAGCCAGCTCAACGTGGGCGGGAACACCGACTTCCTGAACATGCTGGAGCGCTCGCGGCTGGAGTCGAAGAAGATCTCCAAGACCAACGCCGTCTCCTCCATGCTCGACTACGACCTGGGCGCCAAGAACATCCACATCGGGCCGAGCGACTACGTCGAGTGGCTGGACGACCGGAAGTGGGCCTACATCCGGATGGAGGGGCGCACGTTCGGGGACGTCCCTCTGAACCTCGAGATGAAGCTGGAGGTGTGGGACTCGCCCAACTCGGCGGGCGTCGTGATCGACGCGGTCCGATGCGCCAAGCTGGCCCTGGACAACGGCCTCTCGGGCGCCCTGATCGAGCCGAGCGCCTACTTCAAGAAGTCGCCTCCGGTGCAGTTCCCGGACGACCAGGCCCGTCAGATGGTCGAGGACTTCATCGCCAAGTACGGCCAGAAGCAGGCGCGGCCCAAGCGCGCGGAGGCCGCCAAGCCGGTTCGCGCGCCCCGCGGCAAGCTGAAGCGCGCCGCGCGCCGGAGCGCGTAACCCGGGAAGCACGCCGGCCGATGCGGGGACTCCTCCTCACGCTGGAGGGGATCGAGGGCTCGGGGAAGTCCACCCAGGCCGCGGCCCTCGCGAAGGACCTCGAATCGGCCGGCATTCCCGTGCTCCTCACCCGTGAGCCGGGGGGCGTTCCGGTCGCCGAAACCATCCGCAAGGTGCTCCTGAACCCCGACTCGGGGTCTATCCAGCCGATCACGGAAGTGCTACTCTTTATGGCAGCGCGTTCGGAACACGTCGCGCAAGCTGTCAGGCCGGCCCTGGAAGCCGGCCAAGTTGTTATATGTGACCGTTTTACTGACGCGACCCTGGCATACCAGGGAGGGGGGCGTTCCGTCCCCGACGACCTGATCCGGCGTCTGAACGATATCTCCACAGGGGGTATCCAACCGGATCGGACGTACCTTCTCGACCTCGAGGTGCCGCTCGGCGCCGAACGGGCCCAGAGGAGGAGTGGGGTAGCGGGCAAGGATCGCATCGAGCGCTCCGGCGCCGAATTCTTCGATGCGGTGCGTCGGCGGTATTTGGAGCTCGCGGCAAGGGAACCGGAGCGTTTCCTGCTAGTGCGGGGTAATGAGTCGATAGCCGACGTAACGCGTCTAATCCGAGAGGACGCGTGGTCCCTGATCCGCAGCCGGGCCCTCCCGTCAAGCGGGCGGCCGAACCCGAGGAACCCCAAATGAATCGCAGGCAGATCTTCGCGGTCGTTGTCATCGTCACGGCGCTCATCGCCGGCACCTGGGCCGTGGGCCGGGTCCAGGAGACGCAGGACAACACCTACTCCAACATCGAGCGGTTCATCCAGGTCCTCACCAAGGTCCGGGATCACTACGTGGAGCCGGTCACCAGCGACAAGCTGATGGACGCGGCCATCCGCGGGATGCTCCGCACGCTCGACCCCTACTCGCAGTATCTCGACAAGGAAGAGGCCCAGCGCCTGGAGACCACGACGCACGGCGCGTTCGGCGGGATCGGAATCTCGATCGGGATCCGCGACGGCTGGGTCACCGTGATCTCGCCCATCGAAGGCACGCCGGCCTGGCGCGCCGGGATCCAGGGCGGCGACCGGATCATCAAGATCGACGGCACCTCGACCGAAGGGCTTTCCCTCGACGACGCGATGAAGAAGATGCGCGGCGACAAGGGAACGTCGGTGGTCCTGACCATGTATCGCGAAGGTCGCGACAAGCCGATCGACTTCACGATCGTCCGCGACATCATCACCATCAAGAGCGTCCCCTACGCGGGCATGCTCTCCAACGGTGTGGGCTACATCCGGCTCTCCAACTTCTCCGAGCGCAGCCGCGAAGAGATGGACGCCGCGCTGGCCAAGGTGGAGAAGGAGAACCCCA
Source organism: Candidatus Eiseniibacteriota bacterium (assembly GCA_035689165.1). Taxonomy (GTDB): domain Bacteria; phylum Eisenbacteria; class RBG-16-71-46; order SZUA-252; family SZUA-252; genus DASQJL01. The sequence goes on from DASSLZ010000081.1 coordinate 16,101, forward strand.
AGGGGCTGATCCTGGACCTCCGCTACAACCCGGGCGGCCTCCTCTCGCAGGCCGTCGAGGTTTCCGAGGAGTTCGCGCCGCGCGGCAAGAAGATCGTCTACACCCGGGGGCGCGATCCCTCGCAGAACAAGGACTTCTTCTCCTCGTCCGACCAGCCGCACAGCCGCTACCCGCTGGTCGTGCTCGTGAACCAGTACACGGCGAGCGCGTCGGAGATCGTCTCGGGCGCCGTGCAGGACCTGGACCTCGGCCTGGTGGCCGGGCAGACCTCGTTCGGCAAGGGGCTCGTGCAGACGGTCATTCCGCTCACGCGGAGCGTGAAGGGACCCAAGCTCAAGCTGACGACGGCCAAGTACTACACGCCCAGCGGCCGCTGCATCCAGAAGGACGAGCAGCTCAAGGACGGCGCCCTGGCGTCGACGGATGACGACGAGGACAGCGACACGCCCGCGCTTCCCGACTCGATGAAGGCGAAGCGGCCGAAGCCGGAATACCACACCGAGATGGGCCGCACGGTGTTCGGCGGCGGCGGCATCACCCCCGACGTCGAGCTGGACGAGGTGAAGTACCCGCGGCTGGTCGAGGATCTCGAGTCGAAGCAGCTCTTCTTCAAGTACGCGGTCCACTATGCCGCCAAGCATCAGCAGGCGCCGCCCAAGTACGCGATCACGCCGGCGATGCGCGAGGACTTCCTCGGGCTCTTGAAGACGGAGAAGTTCGACTACGATCCCGATTCGCTCCAGGCCGCGCAACGGTTCGTGGACACGGGGCTCCGCCGCGAGCTGGCGCGCCGTTACGCCAGCGACGAGGAGGCCTATCACGTCGCGATCGAGGACGACGACCAGGTGCGGGCGGCCGCCGCGCTGTTCGACAAGGCGCCGACGTTGCCCAAGCTGCTCTCGCTCGCGAGCGAGATCCACAAGAACCGCGTGAAGAACCCGGAAACGCCCGTTCGCTGATCGGATGCAGGCCGGCCCGATCCGCATCGAAGGAAACGTTCTGCTGTCGCCGCTCTGCGGCGTGACCGACTCGCCGTTCCGTAGCCTCGCCAAGAGGCACGGAGCGGCGATGGTTTTTTGTGAGATGACCTCCTCCGACGGTCTCGTTCGCGAAAACCCGAAGACCTACGAGCTGCTGGAGTACAAGGCCGAGGAGCGCCCGATCGGAGCGCAGCTCTGCGGCGCCGATCCCGAGGTCATGGCCGACGCGGCGCGGATCGTCGAGAAGCTGGGCTTCGACGTGCTCGACCTGAACTACGGCTGCCCGGTGCGCAAGGTGATCGCCCGCGAGGCGGGCGCGGCCATGCTCACCGACCTCGATCGGCTCGAGCGGGTCACGTCGGCGGTGGTGAACGCGGTGAAGCTGCCGGTGACCGCGAAGATCCGGATCGGCTGGGACAAGAACTCGACCAACGCGCCCGACGTGGCGCGGGTGCTCGAGCGCTCCGGCGTGAAGTGGATCACGGTGCACGCGCGTTCCCGCTCCGAGAAGTTCACCGGGCAGGCGCACTGGGAAGTGATCCGGGAGGTGAAGGAAGCGGTGCCGGACCTGCCCGTGATCGGAAACGGCGACGTGAAGACGCCCGAGGACGCCCAGCGGATGATCGCCGAGACCGGCTGCGACGCCGTGATGGTGGGGCGGGGGAGCTTCGGCAATCCCTGGCTCTTCAAGCGCGCGCAGCGGCTTCTGGACGGCGCCGATCCGGGCCCCGAGCCGGACGCGCGGGAGCGGATCGAGACCGCGATCGAGCACCTCCACGCCGTGGCCGCCCGGAAGGGGCCCTACGCCGCGACCCTCATGCGCAAGCACGTGGCCTGGTACGTGCGCGGCCTCTACGACAACTCGACCCTCTGCCGCGAAGCGAACCACGCCACGACGCCGGAAGAGACCGAGGCGCTCCTCCGGGCGTATCTGGAGAAGCTGGAGACCGATCCCCGGGCGCACGAGCGCGTGCCGAACGGCGGCGGCGGGGCGGCCAACGGTCACGGCGACGAAGCGAACGGCGACGCCGGCGTCAACGGCGGCGAACAGGGCGAGCCCGGGCGCTCGGGCGCCGGCCTGGCCGAGGCGAACGAGTGCGATGGATCCCTCTCGGCTACGTAGCCTCCTCGCGAGCGTCCGCAGCGGTCGCCTGAGCCCCCGCGAAGCCTTCGACGCGCTCGCCTCACTCCCCTTCGAGAACACCGCCTCGGCCACGGTGGATCACCACCGCGGCATCCGCCAGCACCTGCCCGAGGTCGTCTTCGCCCAGGGAAAGAGCATCCCCCAGTGCGTCGAGATCGCCCGCGTCATTAATTCGAGAAGCGATCGCTGCCTCGTCACGCGCGTGAGCGCGGAGCAGGGCGAAGCGCTGGTCGCTGAGTTCGGGGAGCGAGCCGAGTGGAACCAGCTTGCGAGAACTGTAGTAGTGCGGCGAGGCCGCAAGGGGTCATCGTCGGTGAAGCGATCGAGCCGGCGTGACGCCGCCAGCGGATTCGTCCTTGTCGTCAGCGCCGGCACCTCCGATCTCCCCGTCGCGGAAGAAGCCGCGGTCACCCTCGAATTCATGGGAGTCCCCGTCCGCCGCGTCTACGACGCCGGCGTCGCCGGCATCCACCGCGTGCTCGCGCATCTCGATTCGCTCCGCTCAGCGTCCGCCATCGTCGTCGTGGCCGGGATGGAGGGTGCTCTCGCGAGTGTCGTGGGCGGGCTGACCCCGCGTCCGGTGGTCGCGGTCCCCACCAGCGTCGGCTACGGCGCTTCGTTCGGTGGGCTCGCAGCACTCCTCGCGATGCTGAATTCCTGCGCTGCAGGCGTCACCGTCGTGAACATCGACAACGGCTTCGGCGCGGGCTACGCGGCGGGTGTGATCGCGCGGCAGTCGCGCGTGGTCCGAAGCGCCGCGGGCGCATCGCGCGGCGTGCGCGCGAAAGCGGCCAGAAAGAGCGCTCCGGCCCCGAAGCGCGCGACGGCCTCAAAGCGCAAGCCACGGACGAAGCGATGAAGATCGTCTACTTCGACCTGGTCGGCGGCGCCTCGGGCGACATGATCCTGGGTTCCCTGGTCGCGGCCGGAGCACCCCTCGAGGAGATCGAGCGACAGCTGCGCGCCCTTCCGCTCGACGGTTTCTCGCTGGGTCGCGGGACCGCGATGCGCCACGGCTTCGAGGCCTTCCAGCTCCAGGTCGAAGCGCGCGAAACGAAATCGCACCGCCACTTCACCGAGATCCGCCGCCTCCTCTCCGACGCCAAGCTCCCCGAGCGGGTCTATCGCCGCGCGCTCGGCACGTTCGAGCGGCTGGGGCGTGCCGAGGCCGAGGCACACCAGGTGCCGCTGGAGAAGGTGCACTTCCATGAGGTCGGTGCCGTGGACGCGATCGTGGACATCGTGGGAACGGCATGGGCGCTCGAGCTGTTGGACGTGACGCGCTGCCACGCCTCGGTCATCCCGCAGGGACGGGGTCTGGTGGGCGCGGCGCACGGAACCCTGCCCGTGCCCGCGCCCGCCACGCTTCGGCTCCTGGAGGGGCTCCCGGTGCGGATGCTCGAGATCGAAGGGGAGCTCACGACCCCCACGGGGGCGGCGCTGATCGCCTCGCTCTGCGACACGGTCGGGGAGCCGGTGGGGATGCGCCTCGAGAAGACCGGCGTGGCCACCGGCACGCGCGACGTGGCGGAGCGCCCCAATGTCGTGCGCGCGCTCCTCGGCGAGCCGCTGGACACGGTGGGGTCTGGCGGCGTCGACGTGATCGAGTGCACCATCGACGATATGAACCCACAGCTCTACGGCCACCTCACCGAATCGCTCTTCGAGTCGGGCGCGGTCGAGGTCTATCTCACGCCCGTCCAGATGAAGAAGGGCCGCCCCGGCGTGCTCGTCACGGCGATGTGCGATCCGCGCCGCACGCAGGAAGTCGCCCAGCGGCTCTTCGGTGAGTCCACGACGCTGGGTCTTCGGGTGCGTCGCGAGGGACGCATGGAGCTCCGACGGTCCATCACCGAGGTCGTGACCCCGCTCGGTAAGTTGCGCGTCAAGACCGCCGTGCTTCCTTCGGGCGAGGAACGCCGCGTGCCCGAGTACGAGGATCTCCGCCGGCTGGCGAAGGAGAGCGGCCGCCCGCTCGTCGAGGTGATGGAAGCCGTGCGCGCGTTCCTGGGCGAGGGCGCCCGCGCCGGGACGTGATCCGGCTCGAGGGCGCGTCCTTCGCGGTCCCGGACGCGTCGGGCGGCGCGAAGACCCTCCTTCATCCCACCGATCTCACGTTGGAGCCCGGAGCGCGCCATCTCGTCCTCGGCGCGAACGGGTCGGGCAAGACCACGCTCCTCCGGCTGATGGCCGGGCTCACGGCGCCCTCCGCGGGCCGCATCGTCCTCGATGACGAGGCGCTCGCCGCGGGATCCACGCTCTGGCCGCGCGTCGCCGTGATTTTCGAGGAGCCCGATCCCCAGTTCCTCTCCGACACCGTAGCCGGCGAGATCGCGTTCGGCCTCGAATCGATGGCGCTCCCGCCGGCCGAGACGCGCGCCCGCGTGGCCGAGGCGCTGGAGGAGCATGGCCTGACGGCGCTGGCCGAGCGCGACCCCCGCACCCTGAGCGCGGGGGAGAAGACGCGCACGCTCCTCGCCGCCGCCCTCGCGGCACGCCCCT
>DASSLZ010000082.1:0-4231 GCA_035689165.1 Candidatus Eiseniibacteriota bacterium
AGAAGCGCGATTTCCGTCAGACGCCCGAACCCCGCGGACGGGTCGCGAAGCGCGGCGGGAAGCTCCGCTTCGTCATCCAGAAGCACGCCGCGTCGCATCTCCACTACGACTTCCGCCTCGAGCTGTCCGGCGTGCTGAAGAGCTGGGCCGTGCCCAAGGGGCCGAGCCTGGACCCCGGCGACAAGCGCCTGGCGGTCATGGTCGAGGATCATCCCCTCGAGTACGGCGGTTTCGAGGGGACGATCCCGAAAGGTCAATACGGGGGCGGCACCGTGCTCCTCTGGGACCGTGGCACGTGGGAGCCGCGCGGCGACGCCGAAGCCGGGCTCCGGAAAGGGCACCTCGCCTTTACGCTCCACGGGAAGAAGCTCCAGGGGGCGTTCTCCCTCGTGCGCATGGGCCAGGAGGCGAAGAACTGGCTCCTGATGAAGACGCAGGATGAATTCGCGCGCTCCGGCCGCTCGAAGAGCGTGGTCCAGGAGCGGCCCGAGAGCGTGGCGTCGGGAAAGAGCATCGAGGAGATCGCCGGAGCCCCGCGCGCCAAGGTATGGAACTCCAACCGTGGCGCTTCGAAAACGCGCACGAACAAGCCCACTCGGGCCCGGCGCGCATCCGGGCTCGACCCGTCGAAGCTCCTCCACGCCCGCAAGGCGGCCATGCCGCGCGACGCGCGACCTCAATTTGCCACGCTCGTTCCCGAGGCCCCCGAGGGCGACGACTGGCTGCACGAGATCAAGTACGATGGCTACCGCGTGCTCGCGCGGATCGACCGGGGGCGGGCGCGCCTGATCACGCGGGGCGGGCTGGACTGGACCGACCGCTTCACGGTCGTGGCCGACGCGCTCCAGCTCCTGCCCGTGAAGCAGGCGATCCTGGACGGGGAGATCGCGATGGTGCTCGAGGACGGCACGACCAGCTTCCAGGCGCTCCAGAACCAGCTTCGATCCGGGAACGACGAGGCGCTCGCCTACTTCGTGTTCGATCTCCTGTACCAGGACGGATGGGACCTGACCCAGGCTCCCCTGGAACAGCGCAAGGAGGCGCTGTCCGCGCTGATCGACGGCGCGGGCGCCGGTTCCGTCCTGCGCTACAGCGACCACCTGGAGGGGCAGGGGGCGCGCTTCCATCGCGAGGCCTGCCGGAGCGGTCTGGAAGGCATCGTGTCCAAGCGCAAGTCGTCGGTCTACACGCCGGGGCGCACCGGCTCCTGGCTCAAGACCAAGTGCTCGTCGCGGCAGGAATTCGTCATCGGCGGCTACACCGAGCCGCAGGGCGCTCGCGAGGGGATCGGCTCCCTCCTGCTGGGTACGAACGAAAACGGCGACGGGCTTCGCTATCGCGGTCGCGTCGGCACCGGATTCACGCGCGAGACCCTGGACGAACTCTTGCAGAAGCTGCGCCCGCTCGAGATCGACAAGGCTCCGTTCGCCGACCGCCCGCCGCAGAAGAAGGGGGTGCACTGGGTGCGGCCCCAGCTGGTCGCCGAGGTGTCGTTCGGGTCCTGGACGAACGATGGGCGGCTCCGGCATCCATCGTTTCAGGGATTGCGCGAAGACAAGCCCGCGGACGAGGTCGTGCGCGAGGCGCCCCGGAACGGATCCACCCCCGCAACACCCCGCCGCGCTTCCGCTCGCACCGCGGCACCGGCGAAGACGAAACGGCGGCCCACGCCCGAGAGGCGACGGCCCCCCGACACGCCGCCGCGGATCCCACCCCCCGTGAAGGAGCCTGGCCGCCGGCCTCCCGTGGCCGACCCGCCGCCGCGGCCGAGAAAGCGCCCGATGCGGGACCCGGTCGACACGGACGCGGCGCTCGCGGCCATCACCAGCCCCGAGCGGGTGCTCTATGCCGACGAGGGGATCACCAAGCTCGATCTGGCGCGCTATTACCGGGCGGTGGCGCCGCACCTCTTGGCGCACGCCGCGGGCCGGCCTCTGATGCTGCGGCGATGCCCCGAGGGAATCGACGGGCCCTGCTTCATCCAGAAGCATCCGGGGCAGGGAACGCCGGTCGGAATGGACAGCGTGCGCGTGCGCGAGCGGATGAAGACGGAGCGCCACCTGGTCCTGCGCGACGAGGCGGGTCTTCTCTCGCTCGCCCAGGTCGGCGTTCTCGAGATCCACGTCTGGGGCGCGCTCGCGGAATCCCTGGAGCGTCCCGATCGCGTGGTCTTCGACTTCGACCCCGCTCCCGAGTCCTCCTGGAAGGACGTGGTCCTGGGCGCCCGGCGCATTCGCGAGCGGATCGAGGCGCTCGGCCTGGAGTGCTTCGTGAAGACGTCGGGAGGGAAGGGGGTCCATGTGGTGGTTCCGACACGGCCCGGCCCGACCTGGGACGACGTGAAGGACTTCTCGGCCGCGCTCGCGGCCGCCCTGACGCGCGAAGAGCCGGATCGGTTCACGACCCACCTCGCCAAAGCCCGCCGCGGCGGCCGCATCTTCATCGACACGCTGCGGAACCGGCGGGGCGCGACGTGGGTCGCGCCCTACTCCCCCCGCGCCCGTCGCGGCGCGCCCGTCTCGATGCCGATCTCGTGGGAAGAGCTGACCGCGGCACTCCGCCCCGGCACCTTCTCGATCCCGCGCCTCCTGGACCGCCGCGGCGCCGCTCGGGCGGACGCCTGGGACGGGATGGCCCGCGTACGGCAGACGATCACGCGCACGATCCTCCGCGAGGCCGCCATCGCGCGTTGAAAGCGCTACAAAGCTGCGGCTCCTCAGTACACGTAATTACACCTAGAAGCCTGCGGCAGCGCTCCTTGCGGCCGATGGCCACCCGCTCTCCCTTCACATTGGCCGTTCTGGGACACTGGCACGGATGCTGCGGTGGGGGAGAAGCAGGCGCCGCTTCTGCTCCGTCCCTCGCGTCCGGTCGGGGCGCGGTCCAAGCGGGCCTCGTGGCCTGGACGCTAAGGAGGTTCCAAATGCTTTGGACCATCACGATCATCCTGTTCGTGCTGTGGCTCATCGGGATGGTGTCGAACTACACGATGGGTGGGTTGATCCACCTGTTGCTGCTGATCGCCGTCATCACGTTCTTGATCCGGATTATCCAGGGACGGCGCCCGGTCTGATCACGGCTTGGACGCGGGGCAGCGCGCGAAGGGGCGCGCGGCCCCGTCGTCTTGTCTGGCGGATCCTGTCTGCGGACAAGCTTCGGGCGGCCTGCGCGCATGCGCCGGCCGCCCGTGTTCGCGAGGGGGTGACTCGCGCTAGCGGGACTTCGAGCTCTGCGCCCCGCTACGGGCCCCCGTTTCCATCAGCTCCATCTCCTCGCCGCAGCAGCACGTCGGGTTCTGGGCTTCGGACTCCTCGATCTGCGACGCCTTCGTCACGGTGATCTGGCAACCGCAGTCCTCGTTCGAGCACTGATACTTCTCTCCCTGCTGCATCATGAACGCGCTCCTTTCTGGTCGCCGGGCTACCGGCGCTCCGGGCCACGATCCGCGGCCTGAACGTTGATGTGTGCCTCCGCGACCTGAGTCAGGGTCTTGTCGGCCTCGTACTCCTCGTCGAGGGTCTCCTGAAGGGATTGGGCCGCCTGGCGGTCGCCGCGGAACTCGGCGAAGGTGCGGAGCGTGCCGTACGAAGCGATCTCGTAGTGCTCCACCTTCTGGGCCGCCGCGATCAGGCCGGCGTCCTTGACGCTCGGTTCGGAATCGCTCTTCACCATCTCGTCACCCTCTTCGATCAGACCGATCATGGCCTTGCACGATTTCCCCTTCGAGGGGTGCCCCAGGGTGCGGAAGATCTCGTCGAGCCGGCGCACGTGGCCGCGCGTCTTCTCGAGATGGTCTTCGAACGCCGTTCGAAGCTCGGGAGACGACGCAGCCTTGGCCATCTTCGGGAGGGCGCGCACGAGCTGGTTCTCCGCGTCGTAGATGTCCCGAAGCTGGTCCACATAGAGTTTTTCCAACGAATCGACTTGCATGACGCGCTCCTTGCGCGGCCGGCTCCGCGAGGGTCAGCCGGCGTGCGTCTTGAAGCCCGGCCGGTTCACCGGCTGGCGGGCCTGGGTGAACGAATCCCGCCCGCGATCCACGGCGACGCGCGCGTCCTCGCGCACGCCCTCCATGGTGCCGCGGGCCTTGGCGATGATGTCCTTGGCTCCTGTGCCTACCTTGCGCGCCGTAGTGCCGATGCGGTTCCGCATGTCCCGGCCGGGCGTGGGGGCGAGAAGAAGGGCGATTCCGGCGCCGACGATCGCGCCGACGGCAAACGACATTCCGCGC
>DASSLZ010000083.1:0-7101 GCA_035689165.1 Candidatus Eiseniibacteriota bacterium
GCCTGGCGGCCCGCCTGGTCGAGCGCGGCGCCGATCCCTCGCGCACGGCGCTCTCCCTGTTCGTCCGGAAGTCGCCGGCCAGCCTCCGCGTGCTGGGTCTGGCCCTCGCTTCCCTGGAATCGCGCGCGGCGGGGAAGGTGAGCGTGCTCACCATCTCCCGCGCCATGTTCGACGAGGCGAAAGCCGCCCCCGAGGACGCGGACGGCATCGTCCAGTACGCGCAGTCGGTGAACGGCGCTTTGATCGGCGTGCTGATCCAGGAGACCGCGCCCGGCGAGGTGCGGATCTCCTTCCGCTCCGACGGCAGCGTGGACGTGAACGACATCGCCGGCCGCTTCGGCGGTGGCGGACATCGGAACGCGGCGGGCGCCCGGCTCCGCGGCGAGCTTTCGGTCGTGCGCGAGTCGGTGCTCCAGGCACTCGAACAGGCGGTGAATGGCGGACCTCCTGCACCTCGTGGATAAGCCCGAGGGCTGGACGTCGCACGACGTGGTCGCCCGGCTGCGCGGCATCCTGGGCGAGCGCCGGATCGGGCACGCCGGCACCCTCGATCCCTTCGCGAGCGGCCTCCTGGTCCTGGGGGAGGGGCGCACCACGCCGCTGCTTTCCTGCATCGGCCTCCTCCCGAAGCGCTACGTCGCGCGCGCGCTCCTGGGCGTCGAGACCGACACGCAGGACCGCACCGGCCGCGTCGTGGCCAGCGCCAATCCGGAATCCATTCCCGGGCGCGATCGCGTCGAGGAGGCGCTGGCCGCGTTCCGGGGCCGCATCATGCAGTGTCCGCCGGCCTACTCCGCCGTCAAGGTGGGCGGCGAGCGCTCCTACCGCGTGGCGCGCCGCGGGGGCGACCCCGAGCGGAAGCCGCGTCCGGCGCACGTCTACGCGCTGGAGCTGTCCGGCGAGGCGCGGCATCCCGAGATCGCGTTCACGGCCACGGTCAGCCGCGGCACGTACGTGCGCACGCTGGCGCACGACCTGGGGCGGGCGCTGGGCTGCGGCGCCCACCTGACGGCGCTCCGCCGCACGGCGATCGGTCCCTTCCAGGTCGAGGACGCGCTCTCGCCCGCGCGCGAGGCGGGTCATGCCGCCGAGCGTTTCCGCGAGCGCGCCATCCCGCCCGAGCGGGCCCTTTCCTTCCTGCCGCGGATGCGGCTCGACCGGAGCGAGGCGGACCGGCTCCGCTTTGGCGCGGCACCATCCTCCGATCCCGCGCGGCTCGAAGCGGCGCAGGAGGACGACCCGCTGCCGCCCGGAGAGGCGGGATGGCCGGTGGCGCTTCTGGACGACGAGGGGATGCTGGTCGCGCTCGCGCGGCCGATGGAATCCCAGCGTCCCGGAGAGCCGATGGTGCTCCTGCGCGTGATGAGCGCGACGCCGGAGCGGACCCCCGCCGGCGAGGAGGGGCGGTGACCGCCGCGGTCCCTTCCGAGACGCGCGAGGGCGTCCCGGTCGCCGGGCGTCCCATCGCGCTCACGATCGGCGTCTTCGATGGGCTTCACCGGGGGCACCGGCGGGTGATCGAGGCCACCGTCGCGGCGGCCCGCGAGATGGCGGGCGCCGCGTGGGTGGCCACCTTCGATCCGCACCCCGACACGGTCGTGCGCGGCGTCGAGCCGCGCGCCTGGATCACCCCTCCCGAGGAGCGGAAGGCGCTGCTGCACGCGCTGGGGGTGGACCGGGTCGAGGTGATCCGCTTCGACCACGCCGTCCAGGAGCTCCTCCCCGAGGGGTTCCTCGACCGGATCCTGGGTCCCGGCGCGCCGCTTCGGACGCTGGTCGTGGGACCCGACTTCCGGATGGGGAAGAACCGCGTGGGTGACCGCGCCTATCTCGAAGAGCTGGGAAAGCGCCGCGGCTTCAGCGTGCGCGAGGCGCCGTTCCTCATGGGCAACGGGGCCAAGCTCTCGAGCACGCTGCTCCGGCGGGAGATCGAGACCGGACTGGTGGAGGAGGCGGCCGCCATCCTGGGCCGGCCCTACGCGCTCGAAGGGACCGTGGGGAGCGGCGCCGGCCGGGGCACCGGCCTGGGGTACCCGACGGCGAATCTCGAGGTCTCCCCCCAGAAGCTCCTTCCCGCGAGCGGTATCTACCTGTCGGAAAACGAGCTGGAAGGGCGGATCCAGCCCGGGATCACCTACGTCGGGAGCGCCGGCACCTTCGGTCCCGGCCCGGTGCGCGTGGAGGTGCACCTCCTCGACTTCGCCGGGAGCCTGCGGGGGAAGGCGCTTCGGACGCTATTGATCCGGCGACTCCGCGCCGATAAGGTGTTCGACTCGCCGAAGGCGCTCATCGAGGCGATGGACAAGGACTTGGCCGATGCCCGGGCCTGGTGGGGAAGCGCCCGCGGAGCGGGAAGCCGCGGCTGAAACGGAAGTGCTTGCAACCTGAACGCACTGTGATACATTCCCGCTCCAGAGAGAGAGGGAAAGTCAAGGAGGTGGCACCGGTGCCGTTATCGCCTGAACGGAAGCGCGAAGTGATCGGACAGTTCAAGACCCACGAGGCCGACTCCGGGTCGGCCGAAGTCCAGATCGCGCTTCTCACGGAACGAATCAAGTACCTGACGGAGCACTTCAAGGTCCACAAGCGCGACCATCACAGTCGCCGCGGACTACTCCGGATGGTGGGTCAAAGGCGACGGCTACTCGACTATCTGAAGGCGACGAAAGTCGAGCGCTACCGGGCAGTGGTCAAGGAGCTGGGCCTCCGCAAGTAGGCTCCTCCCCGCGCCCCGAACGGGCCGCAGGGACCCCGCCGCAGTTCCTCCCGAAGACACCCTTACGAGCCCTCGAAGGCATGAGCCGTCGAGGGGGCGCCGCATTTGGCCCATGGTTCGCCGGCGGCGTCGTGTCCTTCGAGCCAGTCGCTACAAAAGGAGATGAGAATGCCCGAATCAGTAAGCCTTGAGCTTGGCGGCCGCACGTACCGCATCGAGGTCGGCAAGGTGGCCAAGCAGGCTTCGGGTTCCACGTGGGTCCAGTTCGGCGAGACCGTGGTGCTCTGCGCCGCGGTCGCCAGCAAGGACCCGATCGAGAAGGACTTCTTCCCGCTCAGCGTCGAGTACCGGGAGAAGACCTACGCCGCGGGGCGCATCCCCGGCGGCTTCTTCAAGCGTGAGGGGAGGCCGACGGAGAAGGAGATCCTCTCCAGCCGCCTCATCGACCGCCCGCTCCGTCCGCTCTTCCCGGACGGCTATCGCAACGAGATCCAGATCATGTGCACGGTCCTCTCCTCGGACCAGCAGAACGACTCCGACATCCTCGGCGTCACCGGCGCGTCGGCCGCGCTCATGGTCTCCGACATTCCTTTCCCCGAGCCGGTCTCCGCGGTCCGCGTGGGCCTGGTCGAGGGGAAGATGGTCCTGAACCCCACCTTCGCCGAGCTGGACGAATCCACGCTCGACCTGGTGGTCGCGGCCACCGACTCCAACGTCGTGATGGTGGAGGCGGGCGCCCGTGAGGTGCAGGAGAGCCAGATCGTCGAGGCGCTGGAGTTCGCGCACGAGGCGATCCGGAAGCTGAACCGCATGCAGCACGACCTGCGCGAGCGGGTCGGTAAGCCCAAGCGCGTCTTCCCGCTCCCGCAGCGCGACGAGACGCTGGCCAAGCAGATCGCCGCCGAGTATGGCGACCGCGCCCGCCAGGCGAACCGCACCGCCGAGAAGCACGCGCGCCAGGATGCCCTGGACAAGCTCCGCGACGACGCGGTCGCGAAGTACGAGGCGTCGAACCCCGGCTCCGGCAAGCTGGTGCGCCAGGTGCTGAACGAGCTGGAGGAGCACGACGTCCGCCACATGATCGTCAAGGAGCACAAGCGTCCGGACGGGCGCGGCTTCGACGACATCCGCGCCATCACCTGTGAGGTCAGCCCGCTTCCGCGCACGCACGGCTCGTCGCTCTTCACGCGCGGCCAGACGCAGGCGCTCGTGGTCGCCACGCTGGGCACCAAGGTGGACGAGCAGCGGGTCGAGGAGCTGGAAGGCCAGTCGTGGAAGAGCTTCATGCTCCACTACAATTTCCCGCCCTACAGCGTCGGCGAGGTCCGTCCCTTCCGCGGCCCCGGCCGCCGGGAGATCGGCCACGGCGCGCTCGCCGAGCGCGCTCTCGAGCCGCTGATTCCGAGCGACGTGGACTTCCCCTACACCATCCGCATCGTCTCCGACATCCTGGAGTCGAACGGCAGCTCGTCCATGGCGACGATCTGCGGCGGAAGCCTCTCCTTGATGGACGCGGGCGTGCCGATCAAGTCGCACGTCGCCGGCGTGGCGATGGGGCTGGTCGGGGAGGAGAACGAGTTCGCCATCCTGACCGACATCCAGGGGGTGGAAGACCACCTGGGCGACATGGACTTCAAGGTCGCGGGCACCAAGGACGGCATCACGGCGCTCCAGATGGACATCAAGATCGCCGGCGTCTCCTATGCGCTCATGGCCGAGGCGCTGGAGCGGGCCAAGAAGGCGCGCCTGTTCGTGCTCAGTAAGATGGACGCCGCGATCGCGGCGCCGCGCTCGGAGCTGTCGCCGTACGCGCCGCGCATCTACATCATGATGATCGACCCCGACAAGATCCGCGAGGTCATCGGACCGGGCGGCAAGATGATCAAGAAGATCAGCGCCGAGACCGGCACGCAGATCGACATCGAGGACACCGGCGAGGTCCGGATCGCGGCCTTCAGCGGCGCCGACGGCGACCGCGCGCGGGAGATCATCCGCGGCATCACCGAGGATCCGGAGATCGGCCGCGTCTACCAGGGGATCGTGCGGCGGGTGGTGCCGTTCGGCGCCTTCGTCGAGATCTCGCCCGGCAAGGACGGTCTGGTTCACATCTCCGAGCTCGAGCCGAAGCGGGTCGAGCGGGTCGAGGACGTCATCAACGAGGGGGACACCGTCCTCGTCAAGGTGATCGGCATCGACCGCGAGGGGAAGATCAAGCTGAGCCGCAAGCAGGCCCTTCCGGGCTACGTGCCCTCCGAAGAGGACGGCGCGTCCGACCGGGGCGGCGACGGCCGCAGGGGCGGCGGCGGCGGACGAGGCGGCGACCGTGGTCCGCGCGGACGGCGGCCGGAGCCGTCGCGGCGTTGACGCGGTACCGGAACCGATTCGATAGCAGGCGGCGGACGGAGGCTTCGGCCTCCGTCGCCGTTTTCAGGAAGCGCGCGCCCCGAAGGGGGCGCTGGAGGAGCGGGACGCCATGAGCGACACGGGACGCTTCCATCGGACGTTGCTGCCGTCCGGCCTCACCGTGATCGGCGAGGAGATGGACTCCGTCCGCTCGCTCGCCATCGGCGTCTGGATGAAGGTGGGCGCCCGCCACGAGGACGCCGCGACCAGCGGCATGTCCCACTTCCTGGAGCACATGGTCTTCAAGGGGTCGCGCCGCCGCGACGCCTACCAGATCGCGCTCTCGCTGGAGTCGGTGGGGGGGCACCTGGACGCGTTCACGGGGCGGGAGTCGACCTGCTTCTACGCGCGCGCGCTCGAGGACCACCTGGACCTCGCGGTGGACGTGCTCGCCGATCTCTCCCTCTCCCCGCGGCTCGACCCCGCCGACGTGGCCAAGGAGAAGCAGGTCGTGGCCGAGGAGATCCACAACTACGACGACACGCCCGACGACTGCGTGCACGACCTGTTCGCGGACGTCGTCTGGAACGGGCATCCCCTGGGAAACCGCATCCTCGGAAGCGAGGAGTCGGTGACCGCGTTCACCCCCGAGGAGGTGGCCGCCTATCACGGCCGCCACTACACGGCGGGGAACATGATCGTGGCGATCGCCGGACGCTTCGACTGGCCGCGCGTCGTGGACCTGGTGGAGCGCCATTTCGCCCCGGCCCCGGCGGGCGCGCCGCCGGCGCCTCCTCGCGCCGCCAACGGCGCGGGGCGCGACGTCGTCCATCACGTGCGCGACCTGGCGCAGCAGTACCTGTGCATCGGCGCCCCGGGGCTTCGCCAGGAGGACCCCGACCGCTACGCGCTGGTGCTTCTTTCGACGGTGCTGGGCGGCGGTATGTCGTCGCGGCTTTTCCAGCGCGTGCGGGAGCAGGAGGGGCTCGCCTACTCCGTCTACACCTATTCCGATTCCTACGAGGACGCCGGCATCTTCTGCGCCGCGATGAGCGTCCACCCCTCGCAGGGGCGGAAAGCGGTACGCCTCACGCTCGAGGAGTTCGACCGGATCATCGAGGCCGGGATCACTCCCGAGGA
Organism: Candidatus Eiseniibacteriota bacterium; assembly: GCA_035689165.1. Classification (GTDB taxonomy): domain Bacteria; phylum Eisenbacteria; class RBG-16-71-46; order SZUA-252; family SZUA-252; genus DASQJL01. The sequence continues at coordinate 6,200 of DASSLZ010000083.1, forward strand.
GCTCTCGTCGGCCAAGGAGCAGTTGAAGGGGAGCCTGCTCCTCGGCCTGGAGAGCACCTCGAACCGGATGCACCGGATCGCGCGCTCCATCCTCTACAGCGGGCGCTTCCTCCCGGTCGACGAGCTGGTGCGCACCATCGACCGGATCACCGCCGAGGAGGTCCGCGAGATGGCCGTGCGCGTGCTGGATCGCGACCGGCTCTCCCTGGTCGCCCTGGGCGCCGATCAGAACGGCGCGTTCTCCGAAGCGGACCTGAACCACCGGGAGGTCGCATGACCGCGGACGCGCGGGAGTCCCAAGCCGTGGAGCGACGTGAGACGAGAGCGCCGGAAGCGGCGGAGATCGGGGTGCGGGTCACGCTCCTCCCGCACGCCGCGGGGGCGCCCGCCTACGAGACCGAGCACGCCGCGGGCATGGATCTCCGCGCCGCGATCGAGGGGGAGCTGGTGCTCGCCCCCGGCCACGTGGCGCCGGTGCCGACCGGCATCCGGATCGAGATCCCACCCGGCTACGAGGGACAGGTCCGCGGGCGGAGCGGCCTGGCGCTCCGGCACGCGGTGGGGGTGCCCAATGCTCCCGGCACGATTGACGCCGACTACCGCGGCGAGGTGACGGTCCTTCTCGTGAACTGGGGCACCGAGCCGTACACGGTGCGCCGGGGAGACCGGATCGCGCAGCTGGTTATCGCGGCGGTGGCGCGGGCCCGCCTGGAGATCGCGGAGTCGCTCACGGAGACGGCGCGGGGCGCGGGCGGCTTCGGCCACACCGGCCGTTGAGGCGCGCCCAGCCCGGGTGGGAACGGGCCGCGGGACGTACGGGTTCCTAACGGTACGATGCCCGACCCTTCCGGCCGCTCCCTTCCGATCGCGATCCTGACGGCCCTCGCCTGCGCCGGCGTTCT
>DASSLZ010000084.1:0-9256 GCA_035689165.1 Candidatus Eiseniibacteriota bacterium
GGTCCGGACCGCGTGGCTTCCGGTCTCGCTCCCGACGCGGTGCACGAAGCGGAACATCCCCTCCTTGATGGCCACGACCCCCAGGACGACCGCCAGCGTGAAGGGCTGCGGCGCCCGATGCGGCGAGGCGATCTCGCGGGCGGCCTGGAACGCGATCCCCGTCCCGGCCGCCACCAGCATCACCGAGACCAGGGCCGCCGCGATCGGCTCCGCCTTGCCGTGGCCGTAGGGATGGTTGTGATCCGGGGGACGGCTCGCGATCTGGAGCCCGCGCCACACGACGATCGAGCCGACCACGTCGCCCAGCGACTCGATGGCGTCGGCGACCAGCGCGTAGGAGGTGCCCAGGATCCCCGCCACCAGCTTTCCCGTCGCGAGCAGGACGTTCACGCCCATCCCGACCAGGCTGGAGCGCATCCCGCGCGCGTAGTCGCCGGTCTGCTGGAGCGGGGTCGTCATAGCCAGCGCCGGACGGACTGGCGGTACTGCCGGTACGAATCGCCGAACTTCCCTTCCAGGTAGCGCTCCTCGCGCGGGATGGCGTATCGGTCCACCGCGAGGATCGCGACCAGGAGTCCCGCGAAGGGCCATGCGTACCCCACGACCAGGGTGAGCCCGACGTAGTCGATGGCGAGGGACAGGTACATCGGGTTCCGGGTGAAGCGGTACGGCCCCCCGGTCACGATCGCTTGCGTCGGCCGGATCGGAATCGCGGAGGTGCCCGCGCGCGCAAAGAGGATCTCCGAGGCCAGGGCGAGGAGGATTCCCGCCGCGAGCAGGGCGAGGCCGGCGATGCGCGCCGCGGGCGCGATGGACGGCGGAAAGGAATCGCCCCCGACGGTCCGGTGGAGCAGCATCCCCGCCGCGAAGGGAATCGCGTAGAGGAAGGGCGGCGGCACGAAGATCCCCGCGTGATCGCGCTTCGGATTCATCGCCGCGCGCGCCTCACGACGACGGCGCCTTCCCGCCCGCGCGATGGGCGGCCACGAGGCGGTTGAATTCCGGCGAGGCGATCAGCGCGTTCGCGATCCGATCGGCCATGAGGACCGAGCCCGCGTCCCGGAAATGGACGGAGTCGGCGAAGTGGACGTCGTCCCCCGGGATCGCGTCCTCCCCGCCGATCAGGAGCGCGCCGGTCTCGCGCGCGGCGGCCGCGATGGCCCGGTTGTAGGCGTCCCACCCGTCCAGAAGCCCCGGCACCGACATGTACGGAGCGTAGTACAGGCTGGATTCGCACGCCTTGCGCTGCACGTCCGGCGGCTGATCGCGCCGGACCTTGTGCGAGAAGGTCGCGAGGGCGCACAGGGGCGCGGTCTGATGTGCCGTCCGGATCAGCTCGACCAGCCGCGCCTGGAATCCCCGCGCGAGCGAGTCCGCGTCGTAGACGAGGCGCGGGCCGGACGCGCTGCCGGCCGCGCGGGTGCGGTAGCGCAGCGTCTTCTCCACCAGCGCGTACGCGGACGAGAAGCGCGCGAGCGGGCTCGGCTTGTCGGCGTCGCCATGGAACAGGCCGCGCCGCCGCGCCAGCTCGCGCGTGTCGGTGCTCAGGTCGTTCGTCGCCTCGTAATAGAGGACGAAATCGGGCTGGAGCGGAGCGATCCGCAGCCTCAGGCTCTTGAGCGAGGATTCGGTGCCGTATCCCGGCTGGCCCCCGTTCACGAAGTCGAACGCGACGTCGGGGTAGCGTGCGGCGAGCTTCCGCACGACCAGGGCGGGCCAGGTCACGTCGTTGCTCGAGACCTCGGCGCAGAAGGTGGTGGACCCACCCAGGAAGGCCAGCCGGACCCGGTCGAGCGGCTTGGGCATGGCGATCTCGGGGTTTCGGAAGCCGTGCGAATCGGTCCGGATGCGCCCGTTGTCCAGGTTCGGCCTGGCGATGCGGAGCCCGGTGGCGGGGTCGGTGACCAGCTCCACCACCTCGGCCTTGCTCGTGCCGTAGCGGATCCACTGCCGGAGCCGGACGGCCCCTTCCAGCAGAAGCAGGGCGACGAGAACGGAGAGGCCCAGCGCGATGAGACGAACGGCGAGGCGGGGGCGGCGGTAAGCCGGGGATCCCTGATTCCGCGGTGACGAGACCCCGGCGGTCGGTTGAGACGCCATCGCGGCGCATGGTATCATTTCCGCCTTCTCATGACTCGAATTCTAGGCATCTCGGCCTTCTATCACGACTCCGCCGCCGCCCTCATCGTGGACGGCGAGATCGTGGCGGCCGCCCAGGAAGAGCGCTTCACGCGCAAGAAGCACGACCCGGAGTTTCCGGTTCGCGCGGTCGAGTACTGCCTGCGCGAGGCGGGCATCACGGCCGACCAGCTCGACTACGTCGGCTTCTACGACAAGCCGATCCTCAAGTTCGACCGCCTTCTGGAAACCTACCTGGCCTACGCGCCGGCCGGCTTCAAGTCCTTCCTCCAGGCGATGCCGGTCTGGCTGCGGAAGAAGCTCTATCTGAAGCGCGAGCTGAACCGCGGGCTGGGCGGCGGCTACACGAAGCGCTACGTCTTCACCGAGCACCACGAGTCGCACGCGGCCAGCGCCTTCTTCCCCTCCCCGTTCGAGGAGGCGGCCATCCTCACGCTGGACGGCGTGGGCGAGTGGGCGACGGCGAGCTACGGCTACGGCCGCGGAAACAAGATCCACCTGACGCACGAGCTCCGCTTCCCGCACTCGCTGGGACTCCTCTACTCCGCCTTCACCTACTTCTGCGGCTTCCGCGTCAATTCCGGCGAGTACAAGCTGATGGGCCTGGCTCCCTACGGCGAGCCGAAATACGCCGACTTCATCCGCGCGAAGATGATCGACCTGAAGGAGGATGGCTCCTTCCGGATGGACATGTCGTACTTCAACTACTGCCAGGGCCTGACGATGACGTCGAAGAAATTCGACCAGGCCTTCGGCGGCCCGCCCCGGAAACCCGAGAGCCCGCTCACGCAGCGCGAGATGGACCTGGCCGCCTCGATCCAGCGCGTCACCGAGGAGATCATGATGCGCTGCGCGCGCCACCTGCATCGCGAGACGGGGATGAAGAACCTCTGCCTCGCGGGCGGCGTCGCGCTGAACTGCGTCGGCAACGGAAAGATCCTGCGCGACGGACCCTTCGAGAACGTCTGGATCCAGCCCGCCGCCGGCGACGCCGGGGGCGCGCTCGGCGTGGCGCTCTTCATCGAGCACCAGCTCCTCGACCGGCCCCGGCGGGTGGAGCGGCTGGACCGCCAGCGCGGTTCGCTGCTCGGTCCGCGCTTCGGCACCGAGGAGGTGCGCGCGTTCCTCGACAAGGTGGGGGCTAAGTATCGCCGCTTCGATACCGACGACGAGCTGTGCGAGTACGTGGCCGGCCAGATCGCTTCGGAGAAGGTGGTCGGCTGGTGCCAGGGGCGGATGGAGTTCGGACCGCGCGCGCTGGGCAGCCGGAGCATCCTGGGCGACGCCCGCAGCGAGCAGATGCAGAAGGTCATGAACGTGAAGATCAAGTTCCGCGAGTCGTTCCGCCCCTTCGCGCCCTCGGTGCTCCAGGAGCGGGTGGCGGAATACTTCGAGGTGCGCCCGGAGGAGCCGAGTCCCTACATGCTGATCACCTCGCCGGTCCGCGAGACGATCCGCCTCAAGACCAACGGCGACGGGCTGACCGGAATCGACAAGCTCAAGGTGAAGCGCTCGAGCGTTCCCGCGATCACCCACGTGGACTACTCGGCGCGCATGCAGACCGTGGACAAGGACCGCCACGGCCGATACTACAAGCTGCTCAAGAGCTTCGAGGCCAAGACCGGCTGCCCCGTCATCATCAACACGTCCTTCAACGTGCGCGGCGAGCCGATCGTCTGCCGTCCGGAAGAGGCGTACCGCTGCTTCCTCGCGACCAACATGGACGTGCTGGTGCTGGAGGATTGCGTGCTCCACAAGGAGGACCAGCCCGAGAGCGCCAAGCCGAAGGTCGAGGAATACCTGGCGCAGTTCAAGCTGGACTGACCATGAGCGTGATCGAGATCAACAAGAACCCCAGCCGCAGGGACCTCCTGGTCTTCGGCCTGATGCTGGTCGCCTTCACGGGACTGCTCGGCGCGATGTTCCTGTGGCGCACCCACTCGATGGCCGTCGCGCGCGCCGTCTGGTACGGCGGCGGCGCGCTCAGCGCGATCTACTTCGTGCTGCCGCCGCTCCGCAAGCCGATCTTTCTGGGCTGGACCTACCTCACGTTCCCCATCGGGTTCGTGATCTCGCACGTCATTCTCGGCTTCGTCTACTTCGTGGTGTTCACCCTGGTGGGCCTGGCGATGCGGCTGGTCGGGTACGATCCGATGCAGCGGAAGCTGGATCCCTCCGCGAAATCCTACTGGGTCGCGCACGATCCCGGCACCAGCGTCGAGCGCTACTTCCGCCAATCCTGAGACGGAGATCATGAGCGAACCAACGAACGGAGAAGACGGGCGCGAGTTCGACCGCATGGCGTCGGCGAAGTCGGGGAATCTCTTCGGCGAGGTCTGGGCGTTCCTGAGCCACAACAAGAAGTGGTGGCTCCTGCCGCTGATCGTCGTCCTGGTGATGGTGGGCGCGCTGATCGTGCTGAGCACCACCGCCGTGGCGCCGTTCATCTACACACTGTTCTAGAACCGGGCGCCCCGCGCTTCGTACGGGGCGTCGCGGAGCGCTAGGCGGCGTCGTTTCGGCCGCGGATCACGACCAGCGCCTGGCGCACCGCGCCCAGGTGATACGCGGTGTGCACCAACACCGCCATCGATTCCCCGACCGCGTCCTCCCGCTCCCACGTGGCGGGCTCGTTCAGGAGCTTCCTCAAGTTTGCGAGCTCACCGCGCAGCTCGTCGGTGATCCCCTTCCACGCCTCGGGGGACACCGGCCGGTCCTGCTCCCAGATCTCCCGCCAGTTCAGCTGGCCCAAGGCCTCCCCGCGCAGCGCCTGCTGCAGCACGCGAAGGTAGTAGGAGACGTGCTTCACGTGTGCGGCAACGCTGCCCGACCCGGCCGCCGCGCGCCGTGAGGCCTCCGCGGCGGTAACCGCGTCCAGGGTTTCGAGGAACGAGGTCCCCTTGTCGAGGTAGATGCCGTGGACCTTGTCGAAGGTCTCCTCGAGGAAGGTGTGGATCTCCTTCTGGAATCGATCGGTGGTCGTCTGCTGGGTCATTGCGAATCTCCTCGTTGCGGAGCGAACGTGGACAGGGGTGCGAGCGTAGCAAGTCAGGAGCGGCGCATCAGCACCCGAAAGCCGCCGCGATCGAAGTGCGTCCGGTATGTCCCCGACGCGATGGCCCGGGCCGTCAGGGCGTTCACTTGCACGGTCGAGAACGGCCAGGCGGTCGTGTCGGTCCGCAGCAGGACGTACTGCGCCGTGAGCGAATCCCCGGGCATCAGCACGGCCTTGGGCTGTTCGTACCGAAGATCGGGATACAGCGTGGGCATCGCCTGCACTGTGGCGCCAGGCGGAATGCGCCGGATCTCGGTCAGGACGGCGTCGCGTCCCGGCGGGATCGGCTGGATGGTGAAGTGGGAGACATTGAGCGCGATCGCGATCGCGGCCAGGGCCGGGGCGAGGGCGGCGACTTGGACTCCCACGGGTCCTCTCGACTCCGAGACGCTCCGGGTTCCGTGGACCGCCATGACTCCACGTGCCGCCGCGAGCCCCGCGAACGCGAGCAGCGGGAGCCCGTAATAGAGTCCGAGGGTGGCCTGCGGACGCGAACCCGATGTGGCACCCAGCGCCCACGGGATCACGAACAGGAGCCACCCCCATCGCGTGAAGAAAGGGGTGAAGACCAGCCGCCAGAAGAAAAGAAGGTAGGTCGGCGCGGTCAGGGCCAGGAGAACGGCGCCCGGATGCGCCGCCATGCCGCCCAGGACCCCGCCGATTCCGCTCCCCCACTGTGACCAGCGGCTCAGGAACCGATACTCGCCCGAGGCACCGGCGAGTCGCGGACTCACCACCCACACCACCAGCAGCACCCATGCGAGTCCCGCCGCGGCGGTCAGCGCGCCGCGCGCGCGCCGCTTCTCCGCCACGAAGAGGAAGGCGCCGAACCCCACCAGGTAGAGTCCCACGTCTTCCTTGATCGCGAGCGCGGCCACGAGAAGGATCGCGTACGCCCACGCCGGTCCCTGGAGATGCGCCGCGTAGAGCGAGAAGACGAGAAGCGGCAGAAACGACTCCACGTGGAAGCCGTAGTCGAGCGCCGAACCGGTGATCGGGCTCGTGAGATAGACCAGACACGCCACGTTCCGCGCGGCCGGCGGCAGTCCGATGGCGTCGAGCATCGCTCGCAGCGGGAACACGGCGGTCCCGAGGAGCGCCGCGTTCGCGACCACGAGCAGCCACGGGCTGGAGAAGAGCGCGTGCAGCGGCACCAGGAGCGCGAGGATCGGCGAGAAGTGCTCGGTCAGGTAGCTCCGGCCCAGGACGGGCGCGTAGAGAAACCGTCCGTGGTGCGACCACCAGAGGCTCTCGTCGAACATCGAGAAGTCGTGCGAGAAGGTGTGGAACGAGAGATGGATTCGGACCGAGACCAGGAAGTAGAGCGCAAAGAGGGTGGCCGCCATGCGGCCGAAGAAGGGGCCCGATCCGAGGATGGAAACCGCGCGGCCAACGGCCCGGCGCCACGACTCGCGGGGCCGCTCGTGAGCCGTGACGAACAGGGCCAGCGCGGCCCAAAGCGCCCAGGTCGGCTCGCGAAAGCGCGAGAGCGGCACGCCCAGCGCCGTGGGGATGCCCAGCGTGATCGCGACGAGTACGAGAAGTGCGGCCGCCGCGATCCCCAGCGCGAGAACGCGGACCGCGCGCAGCGCCACGCTAGGCGGCCGGCTCCTTCTTCAGCTTGGCCGAGTAGATCTGCCAGGTGCGCTGCTTGGGCGTGGCGCCGTCCACGACGCTTCGCCGGAGCGTGATGGTTCCGGAGAACGCCTCGCGGGCGCCCGTCACGGTCGTGGCGACCAGGTGGACCGGCACATCCACGTAACGCGACCCCGCCGCGGCGCCCATCGGCCCCGGCGTTCCAATCGTGGCTTCGACCGACTTGGTCTGGGCGTAGCCGTTCAGGAACTCGATCATGCTCTTTCCGCTCGCGGCGCCGTCAGCTTCCCACATGCGGTAGGCGTTCTGGAACCGCCCCGCGTTGATGGCGTCGTAATAGGCCCGGACGACCGCGGTGACGCGCTCGGGCGAATCGTCCTCGCCGGTGTCCGTCGTCCCCGCGCCAGGCTGGCCTTGTTCATAGTTCTGGATCATCCACGCTCGGCCCACCCTCCAGACGGCGATCCGCACCGGGATCCGTCCCGAGGCGCCCGCCGAATCCGCGCTCGTGCGCTCGACGATCTCGCCGTCCACCAGGTAGACCCGCGTGGACTTTCGCGCGACGTTCCCGATCTCGATGTGGTCGGGCCAGGGGCTGGACGTGATCCTTCCCGCGGCGTGGCGCGGATCGGCGGCCCATTGTTTGAGCAGGGCCGGAGCGACCAGCCCGCCGTACTGCGCCTCCATCGCGCGGGCGCGCGCGCTGTCGGGCGCGAGCAGCGAGACCTGCTTGAGCCGATTTCCGAACGTGAGCACGAGATTTCGCACGGCGAGCGAATCCGCCTGCGCCACGGCGACTGAGTCGGGCTTGGATGCGTTCTGCGTGGCGCGCTGGCAGGCGGGAGTGGAAAGGAGGATGCCCGCGGCGAGAACGGTCGCTGCGAGCCCGGAGATCGTCGGATTGGAACGCGTCATGGGAAGCGCCCTCGGCCCTTGTCGAAAATCAGGTGGGAGAGTATAGCCCGGGCGCCCGGCGCGCCAGTATCCTGTCGGGCATGACCTCCTACGTGGCCCTGCTCCGCGCCGTCAACCTGGCGGGGCGCAACAGGGTCGGGATGGCCGACCTGCGCGCGGTAGCCGAAGGGCTGGGCTACGCCGAGCCGCGCACGCTGCTCCAGAGCGGCAATCTCCTGCTCCGCGGACCTGCCCGGCCCGCCGTGGCGCTGGAGCGCGACCTGCGCGAGGCCGCGAAGAAGAAGCTCGGGATGGAGATCGATTTCTTCGTGCGCTCCGCCGCCGAATGGCAGGCGCTCGTGGCGAAGAACCCCTTCCCGCGCGAAGCCAGGAGCGATCCCGGCCACCTCATCGCCATCGCGCTCTCCGGCGCGCCCGGAGGCACGGAGCTAGAGGCGCTGGAAGCGGCGATCACCGGACGCGAGCGCGTCCGCCTGGCCGGCCGCACCGCCTACGCCGTCTACCCCGACGGCGTCGGACGCTCGAAGCTCACGATGGCGCTCATCGAGAAGAAGCTGGGCGTTCGAGGGACCGGCAGGAACTGGAACACGGTACTGAAGCTCGCCGCGTTGTTGAACGAATGAAGGATCGCCAAGGTGAACGACAAGTGTCGCGACTTACACACTCGCCAGCGGCGGTGAATCCGACGACAACTGTCGCGAAATTCACACGCGCCAGAGCGGGTGAACCCGACGACAGGCGCCGCAGCGACGCGCCAGCGCCGCCCGCCTCCCGCTACATCTTCTCCAGCTCGAGATTCCCGTCCACGAACTTGACCTGAAACCGGAAGCGATCGATCCGCCACTTCCCCCACGCGCACCTCAGATGGAAATCATACGTGCCCACGAACACGCGCGTATTCTTCCCGGAGAAGTTCGGGCGATAGTGGTAGGCGATGCCGTAGCACGTGGCCACCGCCTCCTCGCCGTGAACGCACACGCGGAAGTTCCCCACCTGATGATGGATCGCCTGCATGGGCGCGAGCCCCTGCTTCCACGCCCCGACGATCGAGTCGGCGGACACCGAAGCGGCGGCCACGCCCGACAGGCTCGACATGTCGAAGAGCACCTCGTCCGCAAGGCATCCCCGTACGCCGGCCCAGTCCTTCTCGTCGGTGGCGATGAACAAGGTCGTGATGGCGTCCTCGACCTCGATGCGCTCGGCCGGCGTGGTCGGGTCGGGCCTGTCGTCCGGGTCTTCCACCTTAGTCGCTCCTCCGAACCTCGAAGGTCACCGAGCCGGTCGTGCGCCGCAGGATCACGCCGATCCTCCACGTCCCGGGCTTTCCCTCGGTCGTGGCGAACGAGCCCTGCTCGCGCAGGCTCTTCGAGTGCACCCGCCGGCCGGCGGCGTCGCGCACCTCCAGAGTGCCGTCGCCGCCCGTGACGCTGGAGGCCTGGCGCACCGTGGCCTTCGCGGCGGGGTTCTCCCACCGGTATTCCATCCGGTGCGAGAAGTTCTCCACCGAGCCGATGTGCAGGGTGAAGTTGCCGGGGTCGTTCATGACCGTCA
>DASSLZ010000085.1:0-7706 GCA_035689165.1 Candidatus Eiseniibacteriota bacterium
CGCCGCGGCGCGGCCGCGGCGATCGTCACGGAGAAGGACGAGTACCGCTGGTCGTTTCCTCCCGATCCGCCGATCCCGGTGCTGGCGCTCCGGACCGATCTGGTGCCCCTCGACCCCGTGGACCGGCTTCCCGGCATCGCCCCGGGGCCCGTCCGCACGAACTGCGGCGGTGAACCGGTCGCGGCCCCCTCCGGGGCGGCGGCCGGCGCCGCGACCTGACCCGAGGAATCCGTGCCCCGACGCCACAACGATCTCGAAACCGAAGTCCTCGTCATCGGCAGCGGCATCGCCGGCCTCTCGACGGCGCTGCACGCCGCGCAGACGACGCGCGTCCTGGTCGTCACGAAGGTCCACGCGGAGGAATCGAACACCAACTATGCGCAGGGCGGCGTCGCCGCCGTGCTCGGCGAGGACGACAAGGTCGCGCTGCACGAGCGCGACACGCTGATCGCGGGGGACGGGCTCTGCGATCCCGAGGCGGTGCGCGTCCTCGTTGAGGAGGGCCCCGGCGAGGTGCTCCGGCTGATGGGTCTGGGGGTCCGGTTCTCGCACGACCCGGAGGGCCGGCTCGCGCTGGGGCGCGAGGGCGGGCACTCGCGCCGGCGCATCGTGCACGCCAAGGACCGGACCGGCCACGCGATCGAGCGGGTTCTCCTGAAGCTCGCGCGCGCCCACCCGCGGATCTCGATCCTCGAGAATCAGATCGCGGTGGACCTCATCCTCGACTCCAAGATGCGCGGCCGCCGGTGCGCTCCCGAGAAGGACCGGATCTGGGGCGCCTATGTGCTCGACCGCGAGAGCGGAGCGATCCAGGCGATCGGCGCCCGCGCGACGGTGCTCGCCACGGGCGGCTCGGGCAAGGTGTACCTGTATACGACCAATCCCGACATCGCGACCGGGGACGGACTGGCCGCGGGCTTCCGCGCCGGCGCGGCCGCGGCCGATCTCGAGTTCATGCAGTTCCATCCGACCTGTCTGTTCCACCCCGAGGCCAAGTCGTTCCTGATCTCCGAGGCGGTCCGCGGCGAGGGCGCGCACCTGCTCACGCTGGATGGGAAGCGGTTCATGCAGCGCTACCACCGGCTGAAGGAGCTCGCTCCTCGCGACGTGGTGGCGCGCGCGATCGACTTCGAGATGAAGAAGCGCGGGGACAAGTGCGTCCTGCTGGACATGCGCCCGCTCGGGAAGCGGCTCCTCACGACGCGCTTCCCGCACATCACGAGCCGGCTCATCGAGTACGGGTTCAATCCCTTCCGCGAGCCGGTGCCGGTGGTGCCGGCGGCGCACTACATGTGCGGCGGCATCCTGACCGACCTCGAGGGACGCGCCACGATCCCCGGGCTCTACGCGTGCGGGGAGGTGGCCTGCACCGGGGTGCACGGCGCGAACCGGCTGGCCTCCAACTCCCTCCTCGAAGCGATCGTCTTCTCCCGCCGGGCGGGCATGGCCCTCCTTCGTCAGGTCACCGGCGAGCGCCCCGAGCGCATTCCGGCGGTCCCGGAATGGCGCTATAACGGCGCCGTGGAGCCCAAGGAGCAGGTGATCTTCGACCACAATTGGGATGCCATCCGGCGGGTCATGTGGGACTATATGGGCATCGTCCGGAGCGATGAACGCCTCGCGCGGGCCGCTTCCATGATTGCCGTCCTGCGCGACCAGACCGAGGGCGACTACCAGCGCTACCGTCTCGACGCGGACCTGGTGGAGCTTCGGAACGTCGGCCTCGTCGCCGACCTGATCATCGCCTGTGCCCGGCGCCGCAAGGAGAGCCGAGGCCTCCATTACAACGTCGACCATCTCCGGCGGGACGACCGCCGCTTCCGCCGCGACACGGTGCTGACCCGACAGGACGTGCGCTGAGATGAGCCGCGACATCGAAACCCGGATGCTCGAGCTGGCGCAGCAGTACGGGCGCTACAAGGCCAACGCCTACCGCTTCACGTTCGACGCGGTGCGCTACACGGCCGACCGCAATTACCAGGTCACGAAAGAAGTCCGGCACGTGACCGGCATCGAAGTCCTCGAGGGGATCCGGCAGCTCGCCCTGGACCAGTTCGGGTTCATGGCCAAGACGGTCTTCCTCGAATGGGGCATCCAGCGGACCGAGGACTTCGGCGAGATCGTCTTCCAGCTCGTGCGCGAGGGGATCCTGAGCAAGACCGAGAAGGACACCCCGGGCGACTTCGCGAGGGGCTACGACTTCGACGAGGTCTTCGTCCGGAACTACGACTGGCTCGACCGCCTGGGCGAGCCTCGGACCCACCGGGCGTAGCCGCCCCGTGGGCCGCGTCAAAGCCGACCGAAGCCCTTCGCTCCGGCTCCTCCGCTACCTCGAGCCCTACCGGGGGCATCTCGCCCTCACCGCCGCGCTCATGGTGGTCTTCGCCCTCCTGAGCGGCATCTCGATCGGGATGATCTCCCCCTTCGTGAAGATCCTGTTCCGGCCCGTACCCGTCGCGGGCGGACCCTCGGCCGGAACCGCCGCGACCTCCGGAACCCCGGCCCCCACGCCGCTCGGGGGGATCCCCGGGCTGGACGCGGCCGGGGTCGCCGGGGAAGCGACGACGGCCACGGGTCCGGCGCCGCAGATCGGCGTGAAGGACGCGCAGGGCAAGCCGCGCCCCTTCGCCGCGATCACCGAGCGCGGCAACCAGGCGAAGCAGAAGCTCCGGACCTGGTTCGAGCACTTCTTCCTGATCGGAGACCCGATCCGCTCGCTCACGCGGATCTGTCTCGCGCTCCTCGTCGTCTTCCTGTTGAAGAACGCCGTCGACTACCTCCAGAGCGTGCTCACGGTCTGGGTGGAGCAGGCGGTGATCCGCGACATGCGGAACCAGGTCTACGCGCACCTCCAGACCCTGTCGCTCTCCTTCTTCCACTCGCGGCGCACGGGCGCGCTCCTCTCGCGCTTCACGAACGACATCGCGCTGGTGCGGGGCGCCCTGGCGGCGGGGTTCAGCAACCTGATCAAGTCCTCGCTCCTTCTCGCGGTCTGCCTCTTCTGGATCTTCTGGACCTCCTGGCGGCTCGCGCTCGTGTCGCTGGTCGTCGTCCCCTTCTCGCTCGTGCTGATCGTCTGGCTGGGGCGAAAGCTCCGCCGGCGGAGCAGCATCACGCAGGAGCGGATGGGGGACCTGAACGCGATCCTCCAGGAGACCCTGACCGGCATCCGCGTCGTGAAGGCCTTCGCGATGGAGGATTTCGAGCAGCGCAAGTTCGAGCGCGCCTCCCAGGGCTACTTCCGCGCGTTCGTGAAGCAGCGCCGCCTGGGCGCGCTCGCCGGACCGATGTCGGAATACCTCGGCGTCGTCGCCGCCACCGCGGTGCTCTGGTACGGCGGCCGCGAGATTCTCCTCACGCGCGCCATCGAGCCGCAGCAGTTCTTCATCTTCCTCTTCGCCATGCTGCAGCTGATGAGCCCCTTGAAGTCGCTCTCGAACGTGAACGCCACGCTCCAGGAGGGGCTGGCCGCCGCGGTCCGCATCTTCCGGATCCTCGACACGGAGGCGACCGTGGTCTCGCGCCCGAACTCGCGGCGGATCGCCGGGATCCACGACGGGATCGAGTTCGAGGGGGTCTCCTTCCGCTACGGGCAGGGCCCCGAGGTGCTGCGCGACGTCTCCTTCCGGATCGAGGCCGGCGAGGTGGTCGCGCTCGTCGGACCGAGCGGGGCCGGGAAATCCACGCTGGCCGATCTGGTCGCGCGCTTCTACGACCCGACGTCCGGGCGCATCCTCATCGACGGCGTGGATCTCCGCGAGTACGAGCTCTCTTCCTGGCGCTCGCTCCTCGGGGTGGTGACCCAGGAACCAATCCTCTTCCACGACTCGGTTTTCCACAACATCGCCTACGGCGTCTCGGACGCGGGCGACGAGGCCGTGCGCCGCGCCGCGCGGGCGGCACACGCCGACCGCTTCATCGACGAGATGCCGGAGGGCTACCAGAGCCCGATCGGCGAGCGCGGGGTGCGCCTCTCCGGCGGCGAGCGGCAGCGGATCGCGATCGCCCGGGCCATCTTCAAGGACCCGAGGCTCCTCCTGCTCGACGAGGCCACCGCCAGACTGGACTCTCAGTCGGAGCTGCTTGTTCAGGAGGCGCTCGAAGCCCTCTTCAACGGCCGCACGGTGCTCGTGATCGCGCACCGCCTCTCGACGATCCAGCGGGCGGACCGCATCGTGGTGGTGGACCAGGGGCGGATCGTGCAGATGGGCACGCACGCCGAGTTGGTCCAGACGCCGGGGCTGTACCAGAAGCTCCACCGGCTCCAGTTCCGTCTCGCGGAAGCCGGATTCCCGGCACGTCCGCGGGCGGGCTGAGGGATGGCGCGCGGCGCCGCTCTCGTCGTCCGCTTCTCCTCGCTCGGCGACGTCCTCCTCGCGGCTCATCTTCCGTCCTTCTTGCGCGATGCCGATACGGGCCGGCGCGTCCTCTTCGCCACGAAGGAGCGCTATGCGCCGATCCTGCGCGGCCATCCCGACGTGGCGCGCTTCTTCCTTCTGGAGGATGGCAGCTCCGATCCCGCGGCGCCCGCGCCGTTCGGCCTCCTGGGAGGGCTGGGCCTTCTCGCCTCGGGACTCCGCCGCGAGGGGATCGACGAGGTCTACGACCTCCACCAGAACCTTCGCTCCTCGCGGCTCGTCTCCTCGCTCGGGCAGGTGCGCCGCGTCGCGCCGTCCAAGCACGGACTCCGCCGCCGGCTGATGGTGCATGCGAAGTGGCTCCATCCCGAGCCGCTCCCGCCGCTGCTCGGGACCTATCGGGAGATCGCGGGGCTCAACCCCGCAGCACCGGTGCGGCCCTGGCTGCGCGAGGCGCTGGGGGATTCCGAGCGGGCGCGGGCGCGCGCCCGGCTCGGCGAGGGAGGGGAGGAACGCATCGCCCTGCTCGGGGTCGGCGCGCGCTGGGAGACGAAGCGCTGGCCGCTCGAACGCTTCGTCGAGCTGGGGGAGCGGCTGCATGCCGAGACCGGGCTTTCGCCGCGCTACGCCGTTTTGCCGAAGAGCGCGGAGGCGTCCGCACTGCGCGCGCGCCTTCCGGAGGCCCGCTACGGTGCGATCCTCGAGGGATCCTTCCGCGAGTGCGCCGCGGCCGCCTCCTTCGCCCGCGTCATCGTCTCGAACGATTCGGCCACGCTCCACCTGGGCGCGGCCCTCGGCGTCCCGGCCGTCGGCATTTTCGGGAGCACCGTCCCCGCCTTCGGCTTCGCCCCGTCCGGTCCGCGCGACGCGGTGGTCGAGACGGCGCTCTCGTGTCGCCCCTGCTCGGTGCACGGGCGGCGGCGCTGCCCGCTGGGGCATCACCGCTGCATGCGCGATATCGCGCCCGACCTCGTTCTGGCCGCGGTGCAGCGGGTGCTGGCGGGCGCCGAGGCCGCGCCGCCGGCGGAGGCCAGGGCGTGAGCGACCGCATCCTTCTCGAAGGGAACGACCCGTCGATCCGGGTCGCCGTGGAGCGGCGCGCGGGAATCGCCCTCCCGTGGGCGGCCGCGGGCGAAGAGGCGCGGGCCACGGTCTGGTTCTGTCCCGGCGTCCCGCCCGCCGCGGCGCGCGAGCTGCCGGCGCTCCGCTGGATCCAGACGGGCTGGGCGGGCGTCGAAACGTGGTTCGGTCGCCCCGAGTGGCGCGAGGGGGTCCTCCTGACCCGTACGGTCGGCGACTTTCCGCAGCGCATCGCCGAGTACGTGATCGGCTATCTCCTCGCGGACGCGCTCGGCGTTCCCGAGGCGTTGCGGCAGATGGAAGCGCGCGCGTGGAAGCGCTGGACGCCGGGGTCGTTGGCCGGCCGCTCGCTCCTCGTGGCGGGGCACGGCGCGATCGGCCGCCGCGTCGCCGAGGCCGCGCGGGGTCTGGGCATGAGCTCGCGGGGCATCCGCCGCGGACCGCTGTCGTCCGAGGACCTCGCCCTCGGCGTGGAGGAACCGTCCGCGCTCGAAGCGCTCCTTCCGGCCGCCGACGTCGTCGTGAATCTCCTCCCGCTCACGACCGCGACGGACTCCTTCTGGAACGCCGCGCGGTTCGAGCGCATGAAGGAGGGATCCACGTTCGTGAACGTCTCGCGCGGCGCGACGGTGGACGACGAGGCGCTGATCGCGGCCCTCGCGCGGCGGCGCCCGGCGCGCGCCATCCTCGACGTCTTTCGCGACGAGCCGCTTCCGGCCGGCCACCCGCTGCGCTCGGCTCCGGGCGTCTGGATCACGCCGCACGTCGCGGGGATCGGGACCTCCGAGCCGCTCGCCGCCGAGTTCGCCGCGAACTGGCTGCGCTACAGGGACGGCGCGCCCCTTCGAAACCGGGTCGATCGGGCCCGTGGGTATTGAGGAACGCGCGGCGCGGACACGCCGGTGGTCCCGTGGGGGTATCCTGGGGAAAGTCCTTGATTCCGGCGCCCCCCTTCTCATAATCGGCCTCGACGCGCGCCGTTCCAAAATCGCGAAAGGAGCATCGCCATGGCGGTTACGACCACCAAGGAGCCGATCGTGAAACAGGGGATGATGTGGGCGATCCACAAGCCGAGCGCGGCGCCGGGCCTCTTCCCGACGACCGTGCCGATCCCTTCGATCGGTCCCAAGGACGTACGCATCCGGGTGACCGCGTTCGCCATCTGCGGCACCGATCTGCATATCGTGGAGTGGGATCCGTGGGCGCAGTCGCGGATCCGCCCGCCGCTCGTTCCGGGGCACGAGTTCACCGGCGTCGTGGAATCGGTCGGCGACGAGGTGTCGCTGGTCAAGCCGGGCGACCGCGTCACCGCCGAGACCCACATCTACTGCGGCATCTGCTACGCCTGCCGCCGCGGGCTCCAGCACCTCTGCCAGAAGGTGCAGATCCTGGGCGTGGACCGGCAGGGCGCGTTCGCCGACTACGTGTCGATCCCGGAGCAGAACGTCTGGAAGCTGCACCCGGACATCCCCGAGGAGATCGCGGCGATCCACGATCCGCTCGGGAACGCCGTGCACACCGCGCTGGCCGGTCCGGTCGCGGGGCTGCGGTTCGCCGTGTTCGGATGCGGCCCGATCGGGTGTTTCTCGATCGGCGTGCTCAAGGCCGCCGGCGCTTCGTGGGTCGCGGCGATCGACAAGAACCCGGGGCGGCTCGAGCTGGCCAAGGCGATGGGCGCCGACTTCACGGTGGACGTGAACATCGCGTCGGCCTCCGCGGAAGTGCTCCGGGAGACCGACGGCCGCGGGGTGGACGGCATGCTCGAGATGTCGGGG
This sequence comes from Candidatus Eiseniibacteriota bacterium, assembly GCA_035689165.1. GTDB lineage: Bacteria > Eisenbacteria > RBG-16-71-46 > SZUA-252 > SZUA-252 > DASQJL01. The sequence continues at coordinate 7,214 of DASSLZ010000085.1, forward strand.
CATCCGCAGGCGTTCAAGGACGGCTTCGACATGCTCGCCAACGGCGGGCGCGTGTCGCTCCTCGGCATCCCCTCCAAGCCGCTCGAGATCGACGTGGCGAAGGAGATCGTGTTCCGCGGCGCCGTCGTGCAGGGGATCAACGGACGTCTCATTTTCGACACCTGGTTCCGGATGGAGGCCCTGCTGCTCACCGGCAAGCTGAACGTGCGGCCGGTGATCACGCACGTGCTCGGCTGGTCGGAGTTCGATCGCGCGGTGGAGCTGCAGCGTTCCGGCAAGGCGGGCAAGATCGTCCTGAAGCGGGACCACCCATGAGCCCCGCTCCCGAAACCATGAAGCCGGCGAATCCGCTCGCGTTCCTCGACGAGGCGCTCGACGGCCTTCGCCGGGAGGGGCTCTACCGGCACCTGCGCCTCCTCTCCGGGGAGCAGAAGCCGCGCGCCCGCTTCGACGGGCGCGACGTCATCAACCTCTCCTCGAACAACTATCTCGG
>DASSLZ010000086.1:0-8477 GCA_035689165.1 Candidatus Eiseniibacteriota bacterium
GCCGCTCACGGTCACGGTCTGCACGGTGCCGGGCGCGAGCGGGGCGGGGACCGTCCCGGGCGCGTCGGCGGCCGCGAACCACGCCACGTTGCTCGCGGGCGGGAACTGGTAGGCGCGCGTCGCCTGGTTGAACCCCAGCCAGGGCACGATCGTCCGGTCCGCCGCCTTGATGCGGTAGCCGGTCGTGCCCGGGGGAACGGTCCAGGAGAGCTGGTAGGTGCCGCTGCCCACGCTGGTCGCGGTCACGCCAGGCACCGTGAACCACCCCGTTACCGGGCGGTACAGATCGGTCTGCATCATCGATTCGCTCGCGGGATCGCTGGGCGTTCGCACCGTGACGTACTGGATGTCGCCGATCAGGAGCTTCGCCGCCCGCGTCAGGTACTTCGCGTCGCCTGTCAGGTTGTAGGCCAGGGTGAGCGCCCGGGCGCTGGAGATCGGACGGAAGCCTTCGGACCAGTAGGGATTGGTGGCGTCGTTCAACTGGTCCAGGTAATAGGCGTAGACGTACCCGAACTGCGTGCTCCCGCTGCCGACGTCGAAATAGAACTCGTTGTAGATGAAGTCGGCCAGCCCGAGCAGGTAGTCCTCCATCCCCTGCGCGCGCGGATCGTTCGCCTCGCGCATCAGGCGCAGCCCTTCCCACATCGCCTCGAAGTGGATCTGCACCGTCATGAAGTCGGAGACCAGGCGCGGCGTGACGTAGCCGTTCCAGGACTGCCACATGTAGCCCCGGTCCAGGTTCCGCCCGGCGGGAAGTCCGCTTCCGGGAGTGTCCCGCGACGCGAGGGTCGCGGTGGTCATCGTGCTGAGATCCGACCAGTAGCGCGGATCGCGCGTGATGTCCCAGAGGAGAGCGAAGTCGCGGTAGTAGCGCGACCACCCGCGCATGCCTCCGTCGCCGAAGATCTGGAGCGGCTTGTAGTAGTAGGGCGTGACGCCGTCCGCCATGCCGTGTTTCCACTCGCCGTAGTCGACGAACGCCTCGTGGTAGAGCTCGTTGCCGGTCATGTAATAGGCGATCGGAAGACTGATCCAGTGGGGATGCTCGAAGTCGAAGATCCGGCCGTTGAACGTGCCGAGATTCACGCCGCTCCCCTCGTCGCCGGGATCGATCTGGTTCGCCGTCCAGTCGAAGCCGTCGGAGTGGCGCACGGCGGTGTCGGCCTTGTAGAGCGAGTTCCGTTCGCCCTCGGCGAGGAAGCCGCCGTTTCCGGTGCGGATCCAGTCGATCAGGTCCACGAACGCGAAGTCCATCTGGTTGCCGCCGCCGCCCGCGCCCCACGCCTTGTAGCGGTAGAAGCCCGGAGTCAGATTCGCCAGGGAGGGGCTGGTGCCGCCGTGGGCGGTGAACCAGCGCACCTGGTCGTTCGCCGAAACCAGCTTCGTCTCACCGTACACGGCGCCGGCCGCGGAGTACTGCGCCACCGGGCCGCGACCCGAGAGCGGGTACTGCATCTCGTAGAGCGCGGTGTTTCGATTGGCCGGCGCCGCGGTATGGAAGTCGAAGAAGAGCTCCCGCGTCTCGTAGGCGCCCCACGCGAACTTGATGGAGGTCTTGCTGTTCCGCTTGCTGAAGATCTCGATCCGCGCGCTGCCGTCTCCGGCCAGCTCGAATCCCGCCGGCCAGAGCGCGCTCATCCAGCGCATGCCGAGGGTGATCCCGCGGCCGGTGCCGTCCTCGAGCGAGGCCCATCCCAGCGCGTAGTCGGCGGCATTGCCGGACAGGGCCTGGTAGATCGTACCGCCCACCTTCCGGACCTCGACGCCGTTCTGCGCGAACGTCGTCCCGGAGATCACCATGGGCGCGTTGGTGTACGCGTTCTCCGGGATGCCGTTCTGCGTCGAGTACGCCTGGTAGAGGTACATGGTCTCGCCCGAAGCCAGGGCGTCGGTCACCGTCCCGCGCGAGGTCGCCGTCGTGAAGCGCAACGACGGCCCGGGGGCGAGGGGAACGACGACCTCGGCGCTCTTGAACGCGAAGGCGGAGACGTTCGCGGCACGGGCGTTCCGGAGCGAGACCCACGCCCGCGCGTACGACTTTCCCTTGTAGAAGTGCAGCCGGACGAGGTACTCGCAGAGACGCGCGCCCGCGCTGTTCTTCAGGGTGCCGGTGGCGCGCACCACCGCGCGCACGGGACCGTTCTCCTCGATCGTGACCGAGGCGCCGGTGTCGTTCGCGGAGGTGAACCGCACGCCCGACGGATCGATCGCGACGACCCCCTCCCCCCCCGCCGTGACGAGGGACGTGGCGCCGACCGAGACCTGGTCGAACAGCCGGAAGGGGCTCTTCCGGATGGTGAACGTCGCCGCACCGGTCGAGACCTGGATGGACGTGCCCTGGTCGGCCGCGAGATCGGAGCCGCCAAAATTCCCGGAGCCGTTCGTGAGCGACACCGCGGCGCTCGAGCCGCCCGCGGTGAGATCGCTCTGGAAGTCGACGAGAACCCACTTGAGGGCGCCGCCCGGATAGCGCGCGAGCTCGCGGAACTGGCCCGCGGAGGCGCCGGTGAGCCCAAGCTGCGACACGCTGGTGATTCCCTGGGCTTCTTCGAGCGGGATCCCTACGCTGACCGGACCCGCCGTGCGCGCCAGCCCCGGAACACCGGCCACGACCGCTTCCTGCACGGTGATCGGAACGGGGAGCGCGGCGAGCGCCGAGCCCGCCGTCACGGTCAGGATCAGGGACGCGCCCAGGACGAGACGCGCCGCGGCGATCGCGGGCCTACCGGATCCGGAGGTCACTCACGTCCCCGGGGGCGATGGCGTCGCTGCTCGATGCGTAGCGGTAGAGCCAGAAGTCTCCGTTCATGTGCAGCATGAAGACGTCGTTGTCCGGATCGTAGATGAGATCCTCGTTGCTCATGTCCAGGTTCGGCGGGGACGCGGGAGGGAAGAGCTGCTGCCACTGCCGCGTCGACGGCCGATAGATCCAGGTGTCGGTGAGCGCCGTCGTGTTGTTGGTGCCGCCCCAGAGCATGACGAGGTCGTGCTTCGTGTCGTACGCCATGGCCGCGAAGCGCCGTACCGACGGGGGGCTGTTCTGCGGGGACACCTGCGACCAGACGCGGGCCGAGGCGTCGAAGGTCCACATCTCGTTTCCGGGGTTCGGATAGACGGTGCCGCCGCCGAACACGTAGGAGACTCGCCGCATGGAATCGTAGACCATCGACTGGGACATCCGGGCCGGAGGCGTGCTCGGCGTGGAGGCCTGCTCCCACAGCTCCGAGTTCACGTCGAAGAGCCAGGCCGAGGTCCCGCTCCCGTAGGAGGAGGTGGCGCCGCCGAACACGACGAAGCGGTGCGTGTTCGGATCGTAGGTGGCGGTCTGCTCGAACACGTTGAAGGGGTGCGTCGCTGCCGTGACCTCGCGCCAGGCCCTCGTCGCGAAACTGTAGATCCACGTGTCGCCGATGTAGTCGTTCGAGATACTGCTGTTCGCGCCGCCCCACATCACGACCTCGTTCTTCTCGGGGACGAATGCGATGCAGGCGTAGGAGTGGCGGTCGAAGGGGGTCGGATCGGTCGTATTCGCCGGGAGGGGTGTGGTGATGCCGTTGAGGCGCGCCCAGTTGTTCACCTTCTCCAGGGAAAGCCGGTTCGCGAGCACGTCGTAGGTCCAGAGCGCGTTCGCGTAGATGGTGTAGGGGCGCGACGCGTCCATGTATCCGTCGAAGAGGATCGTCCTCTTGCCCAGCGGGTCGTACATCATGCGGTTCCAACCGCGGGCCTGGAACTGGCCGGAGAATCCGGACAGCCCGACCTGGCTGGGGGTCGGCTGCTTCACCCATGTGTTGGATGGAATGGAGAGGGCGGCCTCGGCCTCGCCCGAAACGACCAGGAGCGCGGCCGCGAGGAGCGCGGCGGACGTTCGCTGCAGCCACAGGAGCACAGTTCCACCCTCCGGGGCCGGCGTTTGCGGCGGCCGGCGCCGATGCTGATTCTCGATGTAGGTTCGCGGTGACGGAGAAGGCTTTCCCCCGCACACGAACAAGCAGCTATCGTACCATCGTTCGGGAGCGTGCCGTGGCGTGATCGGCGCGGCGCCGCATTCGATTGGGCCCGACCCAAATGGCATCCCGGCCGCGCCGCAAACCGCAACTCTCGACCACAGCTACGGTGCTATCTCTTGCACGCCGCGCGTGCGAGACGCCACCGGCGGCGGGCGTGGCTTCGGGGCCGGTCCAGCCCGCAACCTCGCGATTCGCTCCCGTTCGCGTACCGATCCGTACTCCGGGCGACCGAAGCGGGTTCCGCGCGAACATGGAACCGAGCGTGCGATTTGCCTCATAATGGCTTTCTTGCCTTCCGATGGTACGAACGCGGCGGGGTATGCCCGAAGGGTCGACGGCCACCCCGCGACCGGAGGAGACACCACATGAGGGACCGGACATCGAGATGGCGTCGCGCGGTCGCGCTCGCCGTGGTGGCGGGCGCCATCCTGGGCGCTTCCGCCTCGCGCGCGCAGAGCAACGCCTACAACTCCCTCATGGCGTTCTGGACGGCCCCCGGGGACGACGGCAGCACGGGGCAGGTGAGCGCCTACGAGCTCTTCTATGACACGCGCGCGCCCGGCGCCGACATCGGCGCCTGGTGGAACGCGGTTCCGTTCTCGCAGCGCGTGAGCCTCATCCCGCCGCTCGCCGCGGCCGGCCAGCCCGATTCGGCGCGCGTGCCGGGCTTGAGCCAAGGCACCACGTATTACTTCGTGATCGTCGCGCGGGACGAGGCCGCGAACGTCTCCGGATACTCCAACGTCGCCTCGGGGACCACGCTTTCGTGCGGGGCGCCCACGACGACGCCGGCCTCGTTCGGAGCCGACGTGGACTCGGCCGGGGTCCTGGTCTCCTGGGACGCGGCGACCGATCCCGCCGCGCTCTCCCTCCACTTGTATCGCGCCGTCGGGTCCGCGCCCTCGTGGACCCTGATCCAGTCGCTCGCTCCCACGGCGGCGAGCTACCGCGATCCGCAGACCGCGCCGGGTACGACGTACCGCTATCGCGCGACCTGGGCCGGGCCCGACATCCAGGGCGTCACCTGCGAAGGCCCCTATTCGGCGCAGGCCGTCGTCACGACCCCGGCGCGCGCCGGAGCCGCGGCGATCGCGGGGAGCGGACAGATCCATGCGTATCCCAATCCCGCTTCCGATCAGGTTCAGGTCGCTCTCGACGTCGCCGCGCCGTCGCCGATCGCCGCGCGGATCCGGGTCTACGACCTGAACGGTCACTGGCTCGCCACGGTCGCCGAAGGGACGTTCCCGCCGGGGCGCAGCGTCGTCACCTGGGATCGCTCGGGCCGGACCGGCCGGAAGCTGGCCCCGGGCTACTATGAGCTCCTGGGAACGGTCGGAAACAGCCGCGTGCGCGAGCGCCTCGTCCTTCTCCCCTAGGTGGATTCCATTCGAGCCAAGTCCGGCGGCCTGGCCCCGTCTCTCGATCTCCCGCGCCCGAGGCGCTGGGGGCTGGCCGCCGCGCTGTTCGCGCTCGGACTGGCCGCGATGGCGGCGGCCTATCCCGCGACGCTCGGATCGTTCTACGAGGTGTGGCGCGGCTCCGACACGTACACGCACTGCTTCTTCGTGATCCCGATCACGGCGTGGCTCGCCTGGCGCCGGCGCGAGGACCTGCGGGCTCTGACCCCGGAGCCGTTCTGGCCCGGGCTCATCCTCATCGCGGGCGCGGGCGCGCTCTGGCTGGTGTCCCACGTCGCGGGCGTCCTCTTCTACGAGCAGCTCGCCTTCGCGCTGATGATCCCCGCTCTCGTGCTCACGCTGTTCGGATGGCGCGTGACGCGCACGCTCACGTTCCCGCTCGCGTTCCTCTTCTTCGCGGTCCCCTTCGGGGAGGCGCTCCACCCGGCGCTCATGAACTTCACGGCCCGGGCGACGGTATTCGGCCTGCGTCTCACCGGTGTGCCCGTGGCGGTGGAGGGGATGTACCTGACGACGCCCACGGGGAACTGGCAGGTGGTGGAAGCCTGCAGCGGCCTCCGATTTCTCATCTCGATGTTCACGCTCGGCTGCCTCTTCGCCTACCTGCACTTCCAGCGCGCTCGAAACCGCATCCTCTTCGGCTCCCTGGCCCTCGTGGCGCCGGTTCTCGCGAACGGACTCCGCGCCTACGTCATGGTGCTGACCGGGTACCTGAGCCGCCGCGAGATCGGCGCCGGGTTCGACCACTTCGCGATCGGCTGGACGGTGTTCGCGATCGCGATGGCGATCTTCTTCTTCCTGGGGAGCCGCTGGCGCGAAACGCCGGTTCCCGTGGACCGAGCGGCGGCGCCCTCGCCCGCGCCGAGCCGCTCGCCGCGCCGGCTGGCGGTGGCGGCCGCGGCGGCGATGGCCCTCGCGCTCGCGCCGGCGGCGTACGCGGCCTGGGTCCGGGCGCCGGTCGAATCGGGCCCCGTCGCGCTCCGCGCTCCCGCGTCGACCGGAGGCTGGATGCCGCTCCGGATTCCTCCTTCGGTCTGGGCGCCGGAGTTCAAGGGCACGGACGCGGCGGTGCGCGCCGTCTACGAGAAGAACGGGGGCCTGGTCGACTGCTACATCGGCTTCTACCGAAATCAATCGCAGGGACGGGAGCTGATCCACTACGCGAACGTGATCGCGCCCCGCGGGGAATCGGTGTGGCACGTGGTGGCGCAGCGCGACACGACGATCGCCGCGGGCGGGGAAGGGGTCCCCGTGCACGAGACCCTCATGCGTTCTCCCGGACTTCGCTACGGCGTGTGGCACTGGTACTGGCTGCCCGATGAGTTCACGGGGAGCGCCACGCACGCCAAGCTGATCCAGGCGCGCTCGAGGCTCCTCGGCCGGCAGGACCACGCGGCCGTCGTGATCCTCTCGGCGCCCTATGTGGAGGACCCCGCGCGCGCCCGCGCGCGGCTCGACGACTTCACCCGCGCCATGCTTCCCTCGATCCATCGCTCCCTGCGCGAGGCCGACGCCTCCCACTAGGTTGCATCCTGAAATGCCCGCGGGTGCAAAACCCCGGATGCATCCTGCACGGCGCGGCCGGCCGGCATCGCGGTTCGCAGCCATCCGCCCGCCTATCCCCGGGCGCCCGCCGTGCACGACGCAAGCCGCCTCCTGGCACCGAACCTGCTCGGAGCCCGGGTACGCGGCAGCATCCATATGCTAATCCATGCTCAGAGCAAACCGTCCGAAAGGGCGGGGCGCAGAGTCACGGGGCTTCCGATCGCGGGGTCTCCCTCGATCCACGCCGGCCGGGCCGCCATGGATCCGAAGCGGATCGTGGCGGACCTCGACATCCGGCGAGGGCCGTCGAGGAGGGAGACAACGCATGCCTGACATCAAGTCGACGACCGAATCCGGCGCCGCGAGAGCCGCGAGGGTCCCGCTCTGGGTCCTCATCGCGATCTTCCTCGCGGGCATCGCGCTGCTGTCGGTGATCCAGCCGGCGGCCGCGCACGCCCAGACCGCCGCCGACTCGACGGTGCTCCTGAACTGGACCGCGCCCGGCGACGACGGCACCGTCGGCCGCGCCACGACCTACGACATCCGCTACCGGACGGTCGCGATCGCGGGCACCGACACGACGACGTGGTGGAACGCCGCGACCCAGGTGACCGGCGAGCCGGCCCCCGGCACGGCGGGGGCGTCCGATTCGATGCGCGTCCGCGGCCTCTCGCCGCTCACCACCTACTACTTCATGATTCGCGCCGCGGACGAGGTGCCGAACTGGTCCGGCTACTCGAACGTCGCCGTGCGCGCGACCAGCGGCGACGCCACCCCTCCGGCCACGATCGCCGACCTCAGCGTGACCGGGACCACCGGCACGTCGATCAGCGTCCGCTGGACCGCGCCGGGCGACGACGGCACGACCGGCACCGCGGCGAGCTACGACGTGCGCTACTCCACGTCGACGATCACCAGCGCCAACTGGAGCAGCGCGCTCCAGGCGACGGGCGAGCCGGCTCCGGCGGCGGCGGGCACGTCGCAGACGTTCACGATCGGCGGCCTGAGCGGCAGCCGCACCTACTACGTCGCGATCAAGACGACCGACGACGCAGGAAACGTCTCGGTGGTCTCGAACGTCGTGAACGGCACCACCTCGGACACCGTCGCTCCGGCGCCCGTGCGCGACCTGTCGCGCACCGACGCGCTGCCCGACTCGGAGATGCTGGCGTTGGCCGACACCGGCGACGCCGCAGACCTTCCGTGACGCCCCACACGCTCTCGAACCGTGACCGCCGCGCACGCGCGGCGGTCGTCGCGTACGCCGCGGCCGCCCTGACGGGCGCCGCGGCGCTCGCCGCGCTCGGTCCCGCGCCGGCCCGCGCCGACTCCATTTCCCTCACCTGGACGGCGACGGGCGACGACGGCACCGCCGGACGCGCCACGACGTACGAGCTCCGCTTCTCGGAGCAGCCGGTCTCGGGCACCGACACGACGACCTGGTGGAACAACGCCTCCACCGCCGGCGCGCTTCCGCCGCCGCTGACGTCGGGATCGCGCG
>DASSLZ010000087.1:0-8749 GCA_035689165.1 Candidatus Eiseniibacteriota bacterium
GTCGAACTTGAGGAGCCGGCAGACCTTGTACCCGTCCAGCTTCGGCAGCATGAGGTCGAGGAGGATGATGTCCGGCTTCGACTCGCGCGCCTTCTTCAGCCCCTCCTGCCCGTCCGAGGCGGTCTCCACGGCATAACCGGCCGCTTTCAGGCCGAACTCGAGAATGCGCACCAGATCCGGCTCGTCATCCACGACGAGCACGCGCGAGCGGGAGCGATCCTGGCTCATCGGTCGTCCTCCTACTTTCCCAGCAGGTGCGGGGTCACGAAGATCATGAGATCCACTTTCTGCTTCTGAATCGTCTTGTGCGTGAAGAGCGCCCCCAGGAGGGGCACGTCTCCCAGGATCGGCACTTTCCGGACGATCTGGAGGTCCACCGTCTTGATCAGCCCCCCGATGGCCAGGGTCTCCCCGTTCTTGACCACCACCTGGGTCGTGGCCGAGCGGGTCGAGGTGACGGGCCGCTCGTTGAACTGGCCCCGGTACTCCACGATCTCGCTGATCTCGGGGCTCACGCTCAGGATCATGGTGGAGTCGTCGGCCACGTGGGGCGTCACCAACAGCCGCACGCCGATCTTCTTCTCGTCGTAGCCGCTGATCTCCATGGTGCCGGTCTCCTTCAGCCGCTCGTAGCGGGCCACGGGAACGACCGTCCCCACGACGATCTCAGCCTCGTTGTTGTCGAGGGTCGTGATCGTCGGGGCGGAGACCAGGTTCGTGTTGGCCGTCTGGCGCAGGATGTCCATCGCCACCGAGAACTCCTGGAACGAGAGCTTGCCGAAGACGTAGTCGGCCGGCGTCGGATAGGGGAAGGTCTGCCCGGGCGGGAACGCGGGCCCGCCGCCGCCCACCTGGTTGTTCGGATTGGGCGTGGGCGTGAAGTCCCCCGAGCCCGCGGTCTTCGGGAAGGGAAACGTGGTCGGCAGGGTCGCGCCGGCGGCGCTCGCCCGGAGCTGCCAGTCCACCCCCAGCTTCTCATCCTTGCCCAGGGTCGTCTCGACCAGCTTCGCCGTGATCGCCACCTGGCGCGGCCGCGCGTCCATCTCGTCGAGGACCGCGGCGATCCGTTCCAACCGCGCCGGCGTGTCGGTCACGATGACCGCGTTCTCGCGGGATCCGTTCGACGTCTCCGGAAGAAGTCCTTCGCCGCTCGCGCCGGGAACCGTGGAGGCGCGTCCGGAGAAGGGCTCGACGGTGCCCTTCTCGCTCAGCATCTTCCGCACGACGTCGGCGGCGGCGGTGGGATCGAGATAGCGGAGCCGGAAGAGCCGCGACGTCGATCCGGCGGGGTTGACGAGCAGCACGTTCCACTCCAGCCGGTAGTCGGCGCCGGTCGCTTCTGCCACGTAGGAAACCGCCTCGGCGAACGTCACGTTCGAGAGGTTGGCCGTGAGCGTGCCCGGCACGTCCTTACCGATCACGATGTTCACACCGAACTGCGCCGCGATCAGCCGGAGCGCGTCCTGCGCCCGGGCCCCCTTGAAGCTGAACGTCGCCCTGCCCTGCGGCTCCGCCGGCGCGCTCCAGGGCGTCGCGACTGCGGCGAGCCCGGCGGCCAGCGTCAGGATGGCGAGCATCCGCTTCATGGTGCGTCTCCTTTGAGGGTGAGCGTCGTCACGGTTCCCTTGTCCATCAGCATCACCGTGCGCGCCCCGATCTGGAGAATCTCGCGGGAGCCGACCCGCTCCCCTTCGCGGTAGACCTCGCCGTTGATCAGCGCGGTCCGCCCCGACGGTCCGTTCATCACGCCCTGCAGATACAGCCCCGCCCCCGAGGGCGGCGGCGCTTCGCGGCGCGCGGACGGCGTCGTGGCCGCCGGCGCCCCCTCGGGCCCGAAGCGCCGCCGGAAGGGATCGTTTCCCCACCCCGGCTCGGTCGGCGTCGAGGGGCCCTGCTTCGGAGCCGACGCGGCGAGCTGCGCCGGCGGCGGTGCTTCGCCCGCGGCCCGCGCGCGAATCCGCGCCCGCTTCGACTGCCCGTCCAGCGACTGCACGGTGACGAGTGCCGCGACGAGCAGTCCGAGGAGCACGTAGGTCCTCGGATTCATCCCCCGCCTCGCCTGCTCGCGCAGCCAGCTCATGCCCGTTCCGTTCCCTAGAAGGTGCCGTAGAGCCAGATCGCGACGTCCGCCGAGAGCTCCGTCTCCTTCGGCGCGTCCGCGCGAATGGCCACCGAGCGCACCACCACCAGCTGATCCATCGCTTCCACCTCGCGCAGGTACTCGCCCAGCGAGCGGTACGTGGCGTAGAGCCGGAACCGGAGCTCCGCCTTGCGGAAGGTCTCCGTCCGGCCGGCGGCGTCGGTGGTGGTGACGTCGACCGGCGTGCCCGCGGGCTGGATCAGCTCCGTCTTCACCCCCCAGCGGTCGGCGATCGGCGTCACGTCGCGCAGGAAGGCGGCGACCATCGCGCGCGACGGCAGGGCGTGCCGCGCCGAGAAGCGCGACGCGTCCTCGCCCGGGTGGACGCGCTGCCAAGCGTCCAGGTCTTGAAGCCCGTGCTGGAGATCGGCCAGATCGGCCTCCAGCCGTCCGCGCTCCGTCCGGAGCTGCTTCGCCTCGCGCTCCCGGGGATCCACGTAGACCGCGCGCACCACGCCCAGGGACGCGAGAAGAACCCCCGCGATCACCAGGTGCCCCAGGTACGGCTGCCGGATCGGCGACTCCACGGGTCTCCCTACTCCGCGATCCGCACGGTCACGGTGAAGCTGGAGAGCGTCGGCGTCACGGTCTGGCATCCCTCCAAACGGACCTGGTCGAATACCGGCGAGCGGGACAGCGAATCCATCAGCTCGCCCAGGACCTTCTCGGGCCGCTCGCGATCCGTGCGCAGCAGTCCCGAGAGGCGCACCTCACGGCCGCTCACCCCCGCCGGCTGGGCCGCCCCCGCGGCCGTCGCCGGTTCCCCAGGTTCCAGTACCTCGAGCGTCGTGAGGCGCGCGTTGTCCGTGACTCTCCAGCTCAGATCGCGCAGCACGTACGACCAGAGCACCTGCCCCCCCGACAGGCGGGCCAGCAGGTCGTGCAGGCGCGTCTCCTCTTCCCGCGCGGCGCGGAAGCGCCGGAGCGCCTCGGCGCGCGGCCGGACCTCCTCCAGGCTCCCCCGGAGCGAGGCGACCCGCTGCCGCTCGCCCACGACCGCCATCTCCGCGGGAAGCGAGACCGACAACAGAAGCACCGCCGCGACCGCCGCGGCGACCCGCTGGGGCACCGCGCTGGCCAGGCGGTACGCCGTGCCGGCATCCGGCGGCGCGAGGAAGTTCATCGCGCCCGCGTCGGGCAGGCAGAGTCCCAGCGCCAGTTCCGACGCGGGGCGCGCCTCGCCGCGCGGGGCCCGCTCGGCCCTTGCCGCCCGTTCGAACAGATCGGCCCCGGCGACCGGGATCTTGAGAACGCCGGCCAGGTACTCCGGCAGATTCCGGACGCGCGCCCCCTCGCCCAGGAGTACGACCCGCGAAACCGATTCGCCCAGGAACTGCTCGTTCACGTAGTCGAAGGAATTCCAGAGCTCCCGCACCAGGCGCTCCAGCACGGGCCGGAGCATGACCGACACGGCCGTGAGCGGAATCGGGCCGGCGCTCGCCGCCTCCTGGGCGCCGTCGGGGATGCCGTGCGCGCGCACCAGCGATTCCGCCTCTTCGGCGCTCAGCTCCACCGTTCCCTGGCCGGGCACCACGATCGAGCGGAGGGCCTCGGCGAACGACGCGCTCCCCACCCCGAGGTCGCGCGCGAAGCGGATCTCCCGCCCCTTGAGAACGGTGACGTGGCTCTCGGCCACGCCGACTTCGAGATACGCGGCGGCTTCGTCGGCACGCGTCTCCCCGGCCGCGCGGAGCAGCGCGCGGAGCGCCACCGGTCGCGGCGTCACGCAGGCGGCCTTGAGCCCGGCCTGCTCGAGGAGCTCCCGCGCCTCCTCCACCTTTCGCCGCGGCGCCACGGCCACGAGGAGATCGAGCCCCGGAGGGCCGTCCGGGCCCGAGCGTCCGAGCGGCTCGAAGCGGATCTCGGCATCTTCGATCGGGCCGGCCACGTGCTTGCGGCATTCGAGGCGGAGGGCGGCCACGAGATCGGCGCGCTTCATCAGGGGCATCGTGATCCGGCGGATCACGACGTCGTTCCCGGTGATCGTCGCCGCCGCCGGCGCGCCCTTCAGGCCCGCCGCCTCGACCAGGCCTCGGAGCGCCTCCACGCCGGCCGCGCCCGACCCGCCTGCCGGAACCGCGGCGGAGAGCCCCTCGACGGCCAGCCCGCCCGCGCCGCGGCGGAGCCGCACGACGTGGACCGAAGCGTCGCTCACGTCCACGCCGACCCGACCGCCCATGAGGGCTCCTCTCATCGCCGCGCCTCGATCCAGGCGGTGACGGCGAGAGCGCCGCCAACCTTCCGGACGCGCTGATTGTTCTTGTCGCCGATGTAGAAGACTCCCGTGGACGCGACCGCGATGCCGCGCGGCGTATCGAGCTGGGCCGACGTGGCCGCCCCGCCGTCCCCGCCGAAGCCCGCGGCGCCTGTCCCCGCAATCGTGCTGATCGCCTGGCTCCCCGCCTGCACCTTGCGGATGACGTGGTTGCCGGTGTCCGCCACGTAGGCGTCGCCCGTCGGGGCCAGGTGCACCGCTTCCGGCGCGTTCAGCCGCGCCGCGGTGGCCAGCCCGCCGTCCCCGGAGTAGCCCGACGTCCCCGTTCCGGCGAACGTGGAGATGATTCCCGCCGCGCTGATCTTCCGGACGACGTGGTTCCCCGCGTCGGCGACGTAGAGATCGCCGTTGGAAGCGAGATGGAGCCCCTGGGGGGCCCTCAGCTTGGCCGCGGTTGCCGGCCCGCCGTCTCCGGAGTAGCCCGCCGTGCCGGTGCCCGCCGCCGTGGTGATCGTCCCGGTGGCCGCGGTCACCTTGCGGATCCGGTTGTTCGTGCGGTCGCCGATGTACAGATCGCCGTTCGCCGCGACCTGGATTCCGCGCGGCGAGTTGAGCCGCGCCGCCGTGGCCACGCCGCCGTCGCCGGAGAAGCCGGGCGAGCCGTTGCCCGCGACGGTGACGATCACGCCGGAAGCGGCGGCCACTTTCCGGATTACGTGATTTCCGGTGTCGGCGATGTAGAGGTCCCCGTTGGCGGCGACGGTCACGTCCTCGGGGAACTTGAGCTTGGCCGCGGTGGCCAGCCCGCCGTCGCCGGTGTTGCCCGGGTTTCCGTTGCCCGCGACGGTCGTGATGATCCCCGTGGCGGCGGCCACTCTCCGGATCACGTGGTTGTCGGAATCGCAGAGGTAGACGTCGCCGTTGGTGGCGACCGTCACCCCCTCGGGGTTCTTGAGGTTCGCCGAGGTGGCGGCGCCGCCGTCGCCGGCGTAGCCCATCGTGCCGTTGCCCGCTAAGGTCGAGATCCCGCCCGAGGCGACGTGCACCTGGATCGCGCGCGACGCGTCCCCGACGATTCCGGTCGCGACGATCCGCTTCTGCCCCGGGGGGAGCGCCGCGCCGTTCTCATCCACCGTGTCGGGCGGAGCCACCCAGAACGCTCCCGCGCCGACCGGCTTCCCCGGCATCGGAAGCCCGGTCCAGGAGGGATTGGCCGCCAGCTTCTTCACCCCGTACTCCACCCCCGCGTGCGCCAGGTAAAAGGCCTGGTTCGACCGCACGTGGCCGACCGAGAGGTCCGAGTCCTCGACCACCATGGAGACCATGGCGAGGCCCAGGAGGAGCAGGATCAGGATCGAGGCGACCGCGAGCACGACCGAGAATCCCGCCTCGGGATCCGCCGCCGGATTCCCGCGTGCCACGCCCGGCCGGCCGATCACATCGGCCTCACGAGCGCCGCCGTCACGGTGCTCACCGACTGCGATCCCTTGGCCAGGCGCAGGTGCACCGAGACCCGCCAGATGTCGGTCGCCGCGGGCGCCACGACCGGCGCCGCGGCGGTGCCGTCCGACTTCCAGTAGGCGAACGCCAGCGAGTCCACGCCGGTGGCCAGCGTCTGCGACGAGCCGTTCTTCGTGTAGAGCAGCGGATCCCCCTTCACGCCGGACCAGGAGAAGCCGACGACCGCCGAGTCGCGGTCCACGAACGTGATCGCGCGCGGCGTCGCCTGCGTGACGTACGTGTCGCCCCGAACGCGGCGAAGCTCCCGGCTGATGCGCTCCTCGGCATACCGCGCCTCCTGCAGCATCCCCTTCTCCGCGTCTTCGAACTGGTAGCTCCGGATCGCCTCGAGAAACATTCCCGTGAACACGAACGCGGCGACCGACACCACCACGATGACGATCGTCACCTCCGCCAGCGTGAATCCGGCCGCGTCCGGCGGCGCGAGCCCGCCGCGCCGGCCGCGAGGCACCGCCCGCGTCAGTAGCTGGTGAACCATGTGGTCAGCGTCACGGCCGGCACGCTCGCGTGCGCGACCGTCACGCTCACCGTGCGGAACGTGACGCCGTCGTAGACCGAGTCGGGCGCGAACGACACCGTGCGCGAGTACCCGGGGAAGGCCGTCACCGGGTTCTCGGCCGGATAGTTGGCGGCCGTCAGGTAGGAGAAGCCGCGCGAGGGAGAGCTCTTGTCGGCGGCGATCTCCTCCATCTTCGCCTGAGCGAGCTGCGCCATGACGGTGGCGCTTCGCGCCTCGCCCGAGCGGATCGACGTGTTCGCGAAGAGCATCCCGAGCGGGAGCACGGCCACCGCCGCGATGACCAGGATCAGGACGACCTCGGGCAGCGTGAATCCGGCGTCGCGCGCCAGGCCCTCGCCGGCGGCCGCCGCACCGCGCCTCATCGGACCGTCACCGTCCCCGTGCCGGGAGCGATCAGCACGGTGTCGGAGAGTCCCTGGTACGACAGGATGACGCGCCCGGCCGAAGCGAGGTCGGTTCCCCCGCTGTCGCGCGGCACGCCGTAGTAGTCGAACGAGAGCGCGCGGCCGGACCCGAACGAGACGGACGCGATCGACACGCCGCGAAACTCCACCCGGCTCGCGTAATCCACGCGGAGCGGCCGCGCGCGGTCGGCCGGGTCGGCGACCGGCGTGGCCGGCGTCAGGGCGTAGACCGTGTAGCGCGACAGCGAGGGCTGGAAGTAGATCCCGTGCACCGTGCGCGTGTTGATCGAGCGGCTCTGCGCATACCGGACGTCCCCCGCCAGGCGGCGCGCGGCGGCGTCCAGGCGGATCTCCCCCATCGCCGCGACCTTGGGATAGGCGACCCAGGCGAGGATCGCGACGATGGTGATCGCGAGCGCGAGCTCCACCAGCGTGAATCCGCGCGCGCGGCTCATCCCTCCCCCCCGGCCACTCCGAACGACGCCGCGCGGCGTCCCCACTCCTCGGCGCGCGCGGGCTCTCCCGCGAGCGACCAGGCGCGCGCCGCGTCGGCCGCGATCGCCGCGAGCGGCTCGGCGCGGAACGCGCGCTCGAACCAGAGCGCCGCGTCGCGATGCCGCCCGGCGCTGGCCAGGAAGACGGCGAGGCGCGCCGCCGGCTCGGGGTCGTACGGCGCGAGGCGGCAGGCGGCGAGCAGCTCGCCGAGGGCGCGATCGGGCTCGCCGGCCGCCGCCAGCGCCGTGGCCGCGTTCAGCCGCGCTCCGGGAAAGTCGTAGCCCACGCGCGCCGCGTCCAGGAACCAGGGGAGCGCCTCGGCCACCTGCCCGCGCGCCCAGAGCCGGCGCGCCG
Source organism: Candidatus Eiseniibacteriota bacterium (assembly GCA_035689165.1). Taxonomy (GTDB): domain Bacteria; phylum Eisenbacteria; class RBG-16-71-46; order SZUA-252; family SZUA-252; genus DASQJL01. The sequence goes on from DASSLZ010000087.1 coordinate 7,650, forward strand.
CGGCGTCCGAGTAGGAGACCGCCATCTTCCGGGTCACGTAGTCGTAGCGCTCCGGGTGGCCTTCGAGGAGATCGCTCGAGCGGCGCCATCCGGCGGGCGGGTCCCAGCCGGCCGCGTCCGAACCCGACGGCGCGGCCGCGTACAAGAGCCCGCGCTGCCGGAACGAAACGCCGGCCCGGATGAGGTCGGCCGGAGGAACGGCGTAGCAGAGGGTCTCCGTCCCGCGACGGATCCGCTCCATCTCGTCCTGATGCGCCAGGGCCGCCCATTCGGCGCGCGGCTTCGAGCGGAGCCCGCACGGATCGCCGAAGATCCATCCGCGCCGGTGGCGGAGGGTCACGTCCGGACGGCACCCCTCCACGCGCGAGGCGTAGGCGGCGAGGAACGTCTCGTTGTCGCCGTCCAGCACCAGCGTGGCCCCGCGGGGCGCTTCGGCGAGAAGGTCTTTGCCGTAGCGCTCCGCGAGCGTGAAGCGGCTTCGGTCGGCCGCGGCATAGCGCCCCGGGACGAGGGCGAGCGCGGCCGCCACCAGCGCCGCGGAGGCGAGCGCGCGGCGAACCCCGGCACTCCCGAGGGAGCCGCCGATGCCCGCGGCGCGCCGGGCGCGAAGGCGGGCGGCGAATCCGGCGACCGACTGGGCGCCGGCCCCCGCGAAGAGCGCTCCCGCCGCGACGAGGGGCGCCAGGAAGGGCGTCACCTGCGCCAGGTGCTCGGCGTCCGGCGTAAAGGCGATGAGCGCGATCAGCGCCGCGGGAATGGTCGCCGCCGCCAGCGCAAGCGCACCCGCGAGGCTCCGCGCGCGACGCGCGAAGAGCCCCGCCGCCGCGAGGGCCGCGCCCAGCCATCCGAGCGACGCGATCGCGATTCCACCCATACCCGTGACTTCGTCGAAGGCGCGGTCCAGGCGGAAGGGGTTCTGTGCCAGTCCGCCGTACGTGCGGCGGAGGAGGAAGTCGGCCAGTCCCGAAAGACCGCGCACGTCGGTCCAGGCGAAGGAGGGACCCGCGCTCCAGCGCACCGGAATCACGAGCGTGAGGGAGAAGCCGAGCACGGCCCACCCCATCCCGCGCGCGATGCGCGGCGCGCCCGCGCCCCGTCGC
>DASSLZ010000088.1:0-25992 GCA_035689165.1 Candidatus Eiseniibacteriota bacterium
CGAGGCCCTGTTGAGCGGCCTCTTCAACCCGCGACGGCGCGCCACCGCCGAGGTCATCCGCAGGGCGCAGGCATCGGGAGCCCTCGGGAAACGGGTCGCTCCCCTGGTCGCCGTGGATCTCCTCTTCGGGCCGCTGTTCTATCGGAAGTTCGTGAGGCAGGAGCCGATGACGAAGGCCTTCGTGCGGCAGGTGTTCGACGGCGTTCTGGAGGGGCTGGGCCCGCGGCCGGGTCGGCGGAGCGCCTCGCCGCGGTCACGTCCCCCCGTGCGCCCCCTTCACTCCAGAACGACGATCCGCACCACGGAAGTGCCGAAGCGCGTGCGGGCCCGCGCGAAGTAGCGTCCCGATCCTCCTACGCCGGTTTCGCGAGCAGGAGCCTCCGCGTGTACGGGACCAGGCCCCCCGCGTCGATGATCGCCTGCCGCGCTTTCGGCAGCGGCACGACCGGATACGAGCGGCCGGTTCGCCGGTTCACGACCGCACCGTCGCGGAAGCCCAGGATGTCCCCCTCCTCGGCCTCGATCGTCGGGCAGATCACCATGCGGAGCCCGAGGTTGATGCCGTTCTGGAGGAAAATGCGCGCGAAGTCCCGCGCCACGACCACGAGATCGTGCCCCCTGAGGCACGACGCGGCCTGCTCGCGGGAGGAGCCGCACCCGAAGTTCTTCCCGGCCACGAGGACGCTGCCCGGAGGCACGCCGCCGGACTTCAGCGCGACGTTGAAGGCCGCGTCGTCGGCAAAGGCGAGCTGCGGCGTCTCGCTGGGGAGCACCGTGGCCATGAACCGCCCCGGATAGATGATGTCGGTGGAGACGTCGTCTCCCACTTTCTTCACGACCCGTCCTTCCGTCATGTCAGTGCGCCTCCCTCGGGTCGGTGATCACGCCGGCGACCGCGCTCGCGGCGGCGACGGCGGGCGAGCAGAGATAGACCTCGCCGGTCGGGTTGCCCATCCGCCCCTTGAAATTCCGGTTCGTGGTGGAGAGGGCGACCTCGCCGTCCCCCAGCGCCCCCTGGTGCACGCCAAGACAGGGGCCGCAGCCGGGATTGCACACCACCGCTCCCGCCTCCATGAGATCGCGCAGGTAGCCGCGGTCCAGCGCCTGGTGGAAGATGCGCCACGACGCCGGGAAGACCAGCATGCGCGTCCCGGCGGCGATCTTCCGTCCCTTGAGCGTGCGCGCCGCGACCTCGATGTCGTCCAGCCTGCCGTTGGTACACGAGCCGATGACGATCTGCTGCACCTTGGTCCCCTTCACCGACGTGACCGGCTTGACGTTGTCCACGGCGTGCGGGCAGGCGACCTGCGGCGTGAGCGCTCCCGCGTCGATGTGGATCACCCGCTCGTAGGCGGCGTCGGGATCCGGACCGAAGATCTCGATCCGCTCCTTCACGCCGGCTTCGTCCTTCAGATAGCGCAGCGTCTCGGCGTCGGGCGGCACGACGCCGGCGGTGGCGCCCGCCTCGACCGCCATGTTGCAGAGCACGAGCCGTCCCGACGTGGACATCGCGTGGATCGCCGAGCCGGTGAATTCGAGGACCCTGTAGTTCGCCCCCTCCGCCGAGATCTCCCCGATCAGGTGCAGGATCAGGTCTTTCGGATAGACGTCGTCGCGGAAGGTGCCGTTCACGACGACCTGGATGGTGCCGGGCACCTCGACGTTCAGGATGCGTCCCAGCGTCCAGACCGAGGCCATCTCGGTCGCGCCGATGCCGAAGGCGAAGGCGCCCAGCGCGCCGTGCGTCGTGGTGTGGCTGTCGGTGCCCACGACGACCGCACCGGGCCTGACGTAGCCGTTCTCGGGCAGGATCTGATGGCAGATCCCCCCGACGTCGCCCCGCACGTCGTGGAACTTGGTGATTCCGGCACGCGCCACGAACTCGCGCACCTTCTTCTGATTGCTCGCGGTCTTCGCCGATTCGGCGGGCACGCGGTGGTCGAAGACGATCGCGATCCGCTGGGGATCCCAGACCTTGGCTTCGCGGCCGGTCCCCTGGAAGATCTCGTGGAACTGGTTCAGGACGAGGGCTGCGTTCTCGTGGGACATCGCGAGATCCACCGCCGGCTCGACCACGTCCCCGACGGCCAGATCGCGGCGGCCGAGGGTGCGCGCGAGGAGCTTCTGCACGTACGTCATGCCCATGGCGCTACACGACTCCTTTCGCCCGGAGGGCTCCCAGCTGGTCGGCGCCCACGCCGGCTCCGGCGAGCACTTCGGCGGTGTGCGCCGAGAGGCGCGGCGGCGGCCCGGTGATGGCGCCCGGTGTCTTTTCGAACTTCGCGGTGAGGCCGAAGAGCGGGATGGTACCGATTCCCTCCACCGGCACGTCGGCCAGGGTGCCTCGATGGCGGATCTGCGGCTGGCGCAGGGCATCCTCGAGGCTCAGGATGGCGCCGGTCGGGACGTCGCGCGCATTCAAGCGCTGGACCCAGACCGAGGTCGGACACTGCGTGAGACGCGCTTCGAGGATCGGCGTGAGCTCCTTCCGATTCTTCTTTCGCGTGTCCCGCTTCTGGAAGCGCGGGTCGGCGAGGAGCTCGGTCAGGCCCAGCTCCTCGCACAGCGCCTCCCACTGCTCCTGCTTGTTCGCGGCGATGTTCACCCATCCGTCCCGGGTCCGGAACGTCCCCGACGGCGCCGCGGTGAAGTTGTCGTTCCCCATCAAGACCGGCTGCTGCCCGCCGATCAGGAGGTTCGCCGCGACCCAGCCCATGAGCGGCATGATCGAATCGAGCATCGCTACGTCGACGAACTGCCCCTCGCCCGTCCGCTCGCGGTGGTACAGGGCGGCCAGAATCGCGAACGCCGCGTTCAGCCCGCCGACGGTGTCGCACACCGGAAAGCCGGCGCGGAGCGGGTTCAACCGCTCGTCGCCGTTCACCGCCATGACGCCGCTCAGCCCCTGGATGATCTGGTCGTAGGCCGGCTTCAAGGCCTCGGGGCCGGTGTGCCCGAACCCCGAGATGGCGCAGTAGATCAGGCGCGGGTTCTGCGCGGCGAGCGTCGCGTAGCCCAGCCCCATCCGCTCCATCACGTCGGGGCGGTAGTTCTCGACGAGGACGTCGGCCTCCTTGGCCAGGCGGAGGAAGATCTCCTTCCCCTCCGGCGTCTTGAGATTCAGGGTGACCGACTTCTTGTTGGCGTTCTGGGCGAGGAAGGAAGTGCCCATGAGCTGCTCGTTCAGCTCGGGCACGATGCCGAGCTTCCGGGCCAGGTCGCCATCCTTTGGGTTCTCGATCTTGACGACGTCGGCGCCGAGCAGCGCCAGGTGCAGCGTCGCGAAGGGACCGGCGAGCACGTTGGTCAGGTCGAGGACGCGGATCCCCTCCAGCATCGGGCGCCTGGTTCCGTTGCTCCCCGCCGTTCCGATCACGCGGGCACCTTGGTCGGGATCGGCCCCGTCTTGTAGACGAACCCGGGCAGGTCGCGCCCGAAGTGTGCCGCGACCTCGCGCGCCACCTCGATCACGCGGTCCAGGTCGACGTCCGGGCGCAGCCCCTCCAAGTGCAGCGCGTGCACGAAGTCCTCGGTCGCGACGTTGCCGGCGGCGACCTTCGTGAAGGGGCAGCCGCCCAGCCCGGCGAAGGAGGTTTCGAAGGACGTGACGCCGGCGCGCATCGCGGCGAAGAGATTCGCCATGCCCAGGCCGTAGGTGTTGTGGAAGTGGCAGGCGCATTCGATCGTGGGATCGATCCCGAACACCGCGCCGAAGAGCCGCTCCACCTGGCTGGGCCGCGCGTGCCCCGCCGTGTCGGCGAGGCTGATCGAGCGGAAGCCCGCGTCCACGTAGGCGCGCACCATCTCGAGGACGCGCTCCTCCGGGACCGGCCCCTCGAATCCGCACCCGAACGCCGACTGCACCGAGAGCTGCACGCGGTGCCCCGCCGCGACGGCTTTCCGCGCGGTGGCGATGATCCGCGTCGTCGCCTCTTCGCTTCCCATCCCGGTGTTGGCCAGGCTGTGGGTCTCGCTGGCCGAGGCGCCCATGCAGAAGAGCTCCACGCCGCACGTCAGCCCCCGCTCCAGCCCCTTCTCGTTCAGCACCAGGCCGGAGAGCACGGGGCCGCCGGACTTGGCACCCGGCTGCGGCACCAGGCGGCGGAAGAGCTTGTCGGTGTCGGCCATCTGCGGAACCTTGTCCGGGTGGACGAAGGAGCCCACCTGCACGGCGTCCACGCCCGAGGCCATGATCTTCCGGATCCACGACTCCTTCTTCGCGGTCGAGACGATCTGCTTTTCCATCTGGAGGCCGTCCCGGGGTCCGACCTCGTGCAGGACGATTCGATTCATGGCGCCTCTCGGGGGCACGGGCGCGCCCGTGCCGCTCTAGGCGGGGGTAGTCCCCGCGCGGTGTGAAGCCGGGAAGGCGGCTCGGCACTTCGCCTCGATGGCGCGCGCCATATCGAGCGTGCCGGCCGCCCCCCCCATGTCGTACGTGCGAACGGTTCCTTCGCGGATCACCTCGGCGACGGCGTTCTCGATCGCGCGGGCGCGCTCGGTTTCTCCAAGCCAGTCCAGCATCATCTTCGCCGCGAGGATGGTCGCGATCGGATTGGCCTTGTACTTGCCCGCGTGCTTGGGCGCCGAGCCGTGCGTCGGCTCGAAGACGGCGACGTCGCTCCCGATGTTGCCCGAGCAGCCGAACCCCAGCCCCCCCACCATCTGGGCGCACAGGTCGGAGATGATGTCGCCGTACAGGTTGGGCGCGACGATGACGTCGTAGTTGAACGGGTTCTTGAGGAGCCACATCGTCATGGCGTCGATGTTCGCGTCGTCCATGGCGATCTCCGGGAACTCCTTCGCCACGCGGCGGGCCTCTTCGAGGAAGAGCCCGTCCGTGGCGCGCACCACGTTCGCCTTGTGCACCACGGTGACCTTCTTCCGGCCGAACTTCCGCGCGAACTCGAACGCCGCCCGCACGATCCGCTCGGAGCCGTGCTTGGTGTTCACCTTGCACGAGATGGCGTACTCGTCGCCGGCCATCTCGGAGAAGGGCTTGAAGGCCGGCGAGAGGGCCGTCAGGGTGTCGCGGAGCCGGTCGGGCACGGTCGGGAATTCGACCCCGGCGTAGAGGTCCTCGGTGTTCTCGCGGAACACCACGAGGTCGATCCCCTCTTTGTAGTTGAGCGGGTTGCCCGGGAACGCGCGGCAGGGGCGCAGGCAGACGTACAGGTCGAAGAGCTGGCGCATCCGGACGATCGGCGAGCGATAGACGAGCCCTTTCCCCTTGCGCGGAGGCTCGAGCTCGCACTCGGCTTCCCGGAGCGGCTTGGAGGTGATGGCGCCGAACATCGCGGCGTCGACGCCGCGGAGCAGCTCGATCGTGCGCTGCGGGAAGGGATCCCCTTCGCGGCGCCAGAACTCCCACCCGATGTCGCCATTCGTGTATGTGGCATCGAATTGAACGGCGTCGAGGACGAGGCGCGCCGCCTCCATGACCTCGACGCCGATGCCGTCCCCCGGCAGCCAAGCGATCGTGTACTTCGCCATGTGCGGGCCCTCCTCCGGCCCACGGCCATGGTACGGCCCGGGACGGGGCGGCGCGCTGCTACCGAGGGATCATGGCCAGCGGGCCGGAGGGACCATCCGGCGGGGAGGGCGGTCTACAGGGTCCGCTTGAACAGCGTGGAGGCGAGCACCAGCATCACGCCCGCGAAGGCGATCAGGATCAGGAAGTCGGGGAGCACCGCCTGGAAGCCGACCCCCTTGAGGAGCAGGTTCCGAAGCGCGTGCACGGCGTAGCGCATGGGGTTGACGCGCGAGAGCGCCTGGAGCCAGCCGGGGTAGCTCTCCGTGGGATAGAGCGCCCCGCTCGGAAAGAAGGTGATCACGTTGAGGATGCCGAACAGCGCGCGCGGGGTCATGGGATTGGAGACCCGGGCCATCAGGGTGAACATGAAGAGCACCAGGCCCAGCCCCAAGAGGAAGATCGTGAACTCCACCATGAGAAGGGTGGGTAGTCCGCCGATGAGCGGGAGCTGCGCGATCGCGATCGAGGAGACCGTCACCAGGGTGCCCATGCAGAGGGCCAGGGTGGTGGCCGACAGCGTGAGCCCCATCACCAGGTCGAGCGAGGTGAGCGGCGTGACGAAGTACCCCTCGTGGATCCCGCGCGCGCGGTCGTCCACCAGGATGATCCCGCCCGCGACCATCGCGACGAAGAAGAGGGCGAGCGCGATCACACCGGGCACCAGGTACTGCATGTAGTTCTTGTGCCCGTAGACGTCCACGCGCTCCACCGTCACGCCGACACGGGCCATGGGAGGAGCGCGCCCCTCCACGCGCAGGTCGGCGATGGCGCGCCGCATCTCCCCCTCGATGGTGTTCGACGAGGTCCCGTCGGTGTTGTCCAGCGCCAGGCCCAGCTCAGCCTTCTCGCCGCGCGCGAAGTCCTCGCTGAAGTTGGGCGGCACGATCACGACGGCGCGGTAGTCCCCCTGGCGCAGCCGGTCCACCGCGGCCCGCACGTCGCTCTCCTCGCGGACCAGAAAGAGCTGCCGGGCGGCCTGCAGCGTCATCATCTGCTTCCGGACCGCCGCGGCGGCCGCCCCCTCGTCCTCGACGACGATCGCCACGGGAATGTGGTGCAGGTCGCCCCCCATCGACTTCCCGAGGATGAGCAGGTAGATGATCGGCATCATCACCATCGGGATCACGAGCTGGATGTTGCGCCGGAAGCGGCGCAGGTCGCGCTCGGCCACGGCGAGGGTGCGGCTGACGTTGAACGGGAGGGTCACGCGCTACCTCATGATCGACGGCAGGGGGCGGACGTACTCGGTGGAAACGGCGTCCCGAAGCCCGCGCCCCGTGTAATGGATGAAGACGTCGTCCAAGGTCGGCTCCTCCAGCGTGACACTCTTCACCTTGTTGTCGGCCCGGCGGGCCGCCTCGAGGATCGCCTCGAGGGGAACGACGTCCGTGGTCAGCACGATCCGCACGGCGTGGTCCCCCTCGCGCGCCGCGTCCTTGGCGTCGGGAAGCGAGCGCAGGGACTCCCGCAGCGGCTCGGCCACCTCGCGGAAGAACTCGACCCGGACCGCTTCCTGTCCCGGGACCGATTCCTTGAGCTCCTTCGGGGTGCCGAGCGCGGCGATCTTGCCGTGGTCGATGATCGCGAGGCGGTCGCAGAGCCGGTCCGCTTCGTCCATGTAATGCGTGCAGATCAGCACCGTCAGCTCGCTCTCGCCGCGGAGCTTCTCGAGCAGCTCCCAGATGACGCGACGGCTCTGCGGGTCGAGGCCCGTGGTGGGCTCGTCGAGGAAGAAGACGTGGGGCCGGTGGACCAGCCCGCGCGCGATCTCGAGGCGGCGGCGCATCCCGCCCGAGTACGTTCCGGCCGGCTGGTCCTTCCAGTCCCAGAGCCCCACGGCCTGCAGGAGCTCCGTGGAGCGATCGATGCGCTCCTTGCGCGACATGCCGTAGAACTTCCCGTAGATGTCGAGGCTCTCCCAGGCGGAGAGGTCGGAGTCCACGGTGTTGGCCTGCGGGATCACGCCGATCGAATGGCGGACGGCGTTCGTGCGCCGCGCCACGTCGAACCCCATCACGAGCGCCCGCCCCGAGGTCGGACGCAGGAGCGTCGTGAGCATGCGCACGAGGGTGCTCTTCCCCGCGCCGTTCGGTCCCAGGATCCCGAAGATCTCGTTCCGGGCGACGGTGAAGTTGAGATCGTCGTCGGCCGTGAAATCGCCGAACTTCTTGGTGAGGTGCTCGACGACGATCGCCGGTGCCGCCGGGTCCGCGGCTTCGTCCGGGATCACCGCGCCCCCTCCGCCCGCGCCTCGGGAACGGCGCCGGGCGTGCCGGCGTGGATCGTCACGTCGGCGGTCATGCCGTCCTTGAGCAGCCCCTCCGGGTTGGGAATCCGCGCGGTGACGTCGAACGTCCGGATATCCCGCCGCTGGGCGCCCCAGTCTTTCCGGGTCGCGAAATCGCCCGAGGGGGAGACGTCGGTCACGACCCCGGCAAAGACCTTCTTGTCGAACGTGTAGACGCGCACCGAGACGGAATCGCCCGGGCGCACCGCGCCGACGCGCGTCTCGTCCACGGCGGCGTGCACCTTGAGCGTGTCGAGATCGGCGATCGTGACCACCGCCGTCCCGACGGTGACCATCTCGCCCGGGTGATGGATCTTCTCCGTGACCTGCCCGGCCAGGGGCGAGCGGACCACGGCGTAGGAGCGGGTGAGCTGGGCCTGCGCCAGGGCACTCTCCGCCTGGTGCACCTGCGCGGCGGCGGCGTCCACCTGCGCGCGCCCCACGGCGGCGGCCGCGACCGCCGCGTCCAGCTGCTGCTGGGTCGAAGCCCCCTCCCGCGAGAGCTCGCGCATGCGGGCGAGGTCGCGCGCGGCCTTCTCGCGGTTCGCCCGCGCCTGGCCCAGCGCCGCGCGCGCCGACTCCAGCGCGGCCTGCGCGCTCCGCACCGCCACGTCCAGGTCCTGCGCGTCGAGCTGCGCGATCACCTGCCCCGGCTGGACGCGATCCCCCTCGTTCACCGGCACGTCCGCGATCTTGCCCGGGACCTTGAAGCCCAGGCTCACCTGCACCGCTTCCACCGTGCCCGTGGTCACGACGTCCCCTCCCGTGTACCCCTCGCGGCGGTGCTGGTACTTCCAGATGGCGATGCCGCCGCCCACGATGACCAGCAGCAGGATGAGGCCGCGGATCCGTTTGGCGCGCGAAGGCGCCGCTTTCTCGGCCATGACGCTACCGTCCCCCCGTCGAAGTGGCCGGTCCGGCGGCGCGCAGGAGCGCCGCGCGCGCGGACCAGGTGTCCAAAAGCGACTGCGCCTCCTGGGCGCGCGCGTCGGCGAGCGCGCTCTCGGCGTCGCGCACCTGCGATGCCGTCGTCGTCCCGCCGCGATAGCCCGCCTCGGCCAGGCGAAGCGCCTCGCGCGCCGCGGTCACGCGCGAGGAATCGGACTGCCAGATGGCGAGCGACACGCGGAGATCCGAGAGCGAGCGCTCCACGTCGCGCCGCACCTCCAGCTCGGCCTGGCGGCGGCGCGCTTCCAGGGCCGCGCGATCGGCGCGAAGCTCCCCCGCCCGCGCCGACGAGAGCCCCCCGTCGAAGAGCGAGTAGGAGAAATCGACTCCGGCCCACAGGTTGTAGGTCTTCAGGCCGGGGTCCTGCGTGTTGAAGAATTCCTCCTGGCGGTTCGGTCCCAGGTACTGTGCCGTGCCCGACAGGCCCATCGTCGGCCCCCGCGCCGCGCGCGCCGCCCGGATCCGCTGCTCGTTCTCGCGGAGCTGCTCGTCGAACGCGGCCAGCTGCGCTCGGCTTCGAAGCGCCGTGGCCTCCAGCGCCGCCGCTTCGGGTATCGCCGGATCGGGCGAGCCGGGCGGCTCGAGGGTTTCGGTCGAGTCGATAGGGGTTCCGATCGCGGTCTCCAGCTCCACGCGCGAGGTCTGCACCGCCTCGTGCGCGCGGATCAGCGCCGACTCGCGCTGGAAGAGGTCCACGCGGGCCTGCAGCGAATCGAGGCGCTGCGCCACGCCGGCGCGCACCTGCGAGGCCGCGAGACGCCGGCGCGCTCCCGCCGCCTGCACCGCCTCGCCGGCCGCGGTCTCCAGCCGTCCCGCGGCGATGACCCGGTAGTAGGCCTGCGACACCCGGAGCACGAGGTCGGCGTCCGCCTCCTCGGCGGCGCGCTGCTGGCTTTTGCGCGCGGCTTCGGCGGCGCGCACCAGGGCCCGGCTCTGCCCGCTCGCGTCGATCGGGAGCCGGGCCTCGGCGCGCACGTCCACGTTGGTCGCGCTCCCCGTCTTCACGACCGCGGGGCTGGGCGATCCGGGGACCGAGATGATGAACTTGGGCGACTCGCTGCGCTCGATCGCGCTTCCCGCCACCCGCAGCGTGGGCGAGAGCGCCGCGCGCGCCTCGCGGATCGCCTGGCCGGCGCGGGAGACGCCCGCCTCCGAAACGCGGAGCGCCGGGGCATTCCTGCGCGCGAGCTCGATGCACTGCTCGAGCGTGAGCGCCCGGGCCGCGGGCGCCCCGGCCAGAACGGCCGCGCCGGCCAGTGCGACCTGAAGGAGTCGGGCGCGCCTCACGCCGCCTCCTCGGGGAGATAGAGGTTCACGATCGCCTCGGCCCGCTCCTTGGGGTTTTGGGGCAGGGGCTCGATCCGGACGATCGCGCCGGTCATCTGGTAGAACAGGAGCGACCCGTGGAAGGAGCGCGCCGCGACCGCCGCGTCCTGCGCGGCGCGCCTGGCCCCGCGCTCCACGAAGGCGCGCTCGAAGAGGCGCGTCTCGAGGGCCAGGAGCCGGGAAAGGAACTTCCGGTAGAACTCTCCGGCGAGGTCGGGCACCTCGAGCACCCCGAAGAAGATCACACGGAAGACGCGCGGGTCGTCCCTTAGGGCCGTCAGGCTGTACTCCGCGATCCGGCACAGACCCTCGCGCGGAGGCAGCTTGGTGAAGTGCTCTTCCATCATGCCGATCCGTTCTTCGAATCCGACCGACTCGAGGATCGCCCGGACCAGGTCCTCCTTCGTCGCGAAATGACGGAAGAGGAGCGCCTCGCTCACGCCGGCCTTCTCGGCCAGATCCCGGGTGCGGGCGCCGTGAAATCCCAGCTCGGCGAAGACGTCGAGCGCCGCCGCCAGGATCTGGGACCGGCGGTCGCCCGATTTCAGTCGAAGCTTGGGAAAGAACTCCGGTGCGCTCATGGCTCCCCTCGATGCCGCGCCGTCCAGCACGCGGCGCTAAGTGCGTACTTACTTTCTACCCAGCCGCGCCTCCGACGCAAGCGAAAAGTCACGAGACCGTCGGGCCCCTCGAATGCCCGCTACGCCTGCGATGGTTCCGGTTTACCATTGCCCCCCTGTCGTGGAGTCACGCGATGGACCAACGCTTCCCTTTCGACAGGAGGACCCATGATTCGCAAGGCATCGGCGGAATGGCGCGGCGGGCTCAAGGACGGCAAGGGCACGTTGTCCACCGACAGCGGCGTGCTCACCAACGCGCAGTATTCCTTCAGCACGCGCTTCGAGGACGGCAAGGGGACGAACCCCGAGGAGCTGGTCGCGGCGGCGCACGCGGGGTGCTTCTCCATGGCGCTCTCGGCGCAGCTGGGCGCGGCCGGCATCACGCCCGAGAGCGTGCGCACCGCGGCGGCCGTGACGCTGGAGAAGGTGGGCGACGGCTTTTCCGTGACCGCGAGCCACCTCGACGTGACCGCGCGCATCCCGGGCGGCGATCGTGCGGCGTTTCAGAAAGCGGCCGAACAGGCCAAGGCGGGCTGCCCGATTTCCAAGCTCCTGAACGCCAAAATCACGATGGACGCGAAGCTGGAAGCGTAGCGCCGCCGGGGCCGCTCCAGCCGCCCAGAGCGCGGCGGCTCAGTGCGCCCCGTCGTGGATCGGTCCGACCGCGGTCGTCTTCCAGTTGAATCGCGACTTCTCCGCGGGGATCAGGGCCGGGAGCGGCATGGCGAGATACTCGGACAGCGCCGCGACGTAGGGCGCATAGAGCCCCCGCAGCTCCTCGAGCCGCGCCCCGGCCTCCGCGCTCTCGTCCAGCGGGACCCCGGCGGCGACCAGCCAGCGGCGCAGCTCGGCGATTTGTTCCGGGCCGATCCGCTCGAAGCCGTCCCGCAGCGGCGTCAGGCGGAATACCTGGCTCACGTCGACCAGCGTGTGCCGCCCGATCGCGAAGGTGAGCCGGGCCTGAAAGGGATCGACCCCCTTCACGCCGGCGCTCACCAGCGCGGCCGCGTCGAGCACGGAGCAGAGGGACCCCAGCCACGACTGGTTGTCGTGCTGGGATCGGAAGAACGCGAGGATGGGATAGGAGAGGTGGCTCTCGAGGATATTCGCGGCGCCCGCTTCCCAGTCGCGAAAGAGCCGGTTCAGCTCCTCCCCGGGATTCTGGCTCTCGAAGGCCCTTCTCAGGATCTGCCCCGCCGTCGGCGGACTTCCCGCCCACTCGTCCAGCATCGTGATCCGGGCCTCGCGGGGCGAGAAGGACTGATAGAGCACCGGCACGTACGCGATCACCAGGGCCAGGAAGCCGAAGCCCAGCCCCGCCTCGAGCACCGTCAGGAAGCGCGAGAGCCCCGTCATCGGCACCACGTCCCCGAGCCCCAGCGTGAAGAAAGTGCTCCCGCTCAGGTAGAGGTCGGCCGGGTAGCCGGTCATGCCGCTCGATCCGTGGACCGTGGATCCCAGCGACCAATGCAGCACCGAGAAGCCCACGATGATTCCGGTCGCCCAGACGGCGAAGACGAGGATCAGGGAGATCTGGGCGTAGAAGCTGAGGAAGAGCTCGCGGCGGTTCCGCGCGCGAATTCCGCGGCCGAAGAATTTCCACACTCTCCAGAGCAGGCGAAAGACCAGGCGCGAGACCCGGACGTCGCCGGGAAGGCGCCGCGGAAGGAGGATCGTCTCGTAGGCGTCCCAGAGCGGGATCAGGACCAGCAGGGCGCCCGTGATCGCGGCGAGCGCGCTCAGTGCACCGATGGCTGGGACTCCGTCGATTCCGATTCGAGCAGGGTGCGAAGCTTGATCAAGGCGCGCTGCTCGAGCTGGCGGATCCGCTCGCGCGAGAGGCCGAACTGCGCGCCGGTCTCGGCCAGCGTGCGCGGGCGGTCGTCGAAGAAGCCGTAGCGGAAGCGGAGGATCGCCTCCTCGCGCTCCGAGAGCTGCTTCAGCACTTCGTTCACCTGCTGGTCGCGGAGCTGCAGCTCGACGATCTCGTCCAGGGTCGGCGGCTGCTCCACGGCCTCCGATTCCACCAGGCCGTGGAAGGCCTCGTTCGACAGATCCACGTCGAGCGACCGCACGGAGTGGACGAGGGTCTCCAGGCGCTTCGCGCGCGTCATCGGAATGCCCATGACCCGCGCGATCTCTTCCAGGTCGGGCGGCCGGCGCCGCTCCGTCTCCAGCCGGCGCTGGGTCGCGATGAAGCGTCGCATCATCTGGAGCACGTGGATGGGGATGCGCACCGTGCGCGACTGGTTGGCCACCCCGCGCGCCAGCGCCTGGCGGATCCACCACGTGGCGTACGTCGCGAAATGGATGCCGCGGTCCACGTCGTAGCGGTCCACCGCGGTGATCAGTCCGAGATTCCCCTCCTCGACCAGGTCGAGGAATTCCACGCCGCGGTTGCGATAGGCGCGCGCCTGCGAGACCACGAGGCGGAGATAGGAGAGGATGAGGCGCTTGCGCGCGTCCTCGACGCCGAGCCGCATCGAGTCCCACAGCGCGCGCTCTTCGTCGCGCTGGAGGATGGGATAGCGCTGGATCTCTTTCAGGTACCGCCGCTCCAGGTCGCCGATGCCGTGTCCGGCCTCGTCGGGAACGGACACCTCGGGCGAGGCGGCGCCTTCGGGCAGGGTGACGCCCTGGCGGCGGGCCTCGGCCAGGAAGAGATCAAACGCGCCCGCGTCGAAATCGGGAGAGTGGAGCAGCCGGTCCAGCGCGGCCTCGTCCAGGGCGCCCTGCGACAGGCCCTCGCGCATGGCTTCGGAGAGATCGGAGACGAACCGCCGGGGTCCCATTCCAGCCTCGCTCAGGTGCGGATGACGAAGTCGCGAGCGCCTTGCGCCGAGAGCCAGCGCACGGTCACGTCGCGGACGCGCGCGGCGGGGGGACCCTGGTGAAGGTCGAGCAGGTACGCCTTGAGAATCTCGTCCGGACCCTCGGCGTCGACCTCGACGCCGCCCGTAGGCAGATTCCGGACCGAGCCCGCGAGCCCTCGGGCGCGAGCCCGCTCCTGGGCGAAGAAGCGGTAGCCGACCCCCTGCACCCTTCCCGCGACGACCGCCACGAAGCGGACGCGCCCCCCATCGCCCCGGGATGCGCCCGCTTCACGCGGCGCGGTCATGCAGGGCCTCCGACAAAAAAATCGGGGCGAGAGGATTTGAACCTCCGACCCCCTGGTCCCGAACCAGGTGCTCTACCAGGCTGAGCCACGCCCCGATCGAATCGAGCTTTACGGAAGCCAAGGAACTCCCCTCGCGGAGGGGCGCCTTTGCCGGGGCAGTGTAGCAACCCCCCCGCCGCCGGGTCAACGGGACTCGCGCCGCTCCCAGGCATCCCTGCCGATCAGCGGAACGAAGGCGCAGCCGCACAGCTCGCGCCGCTGCCATCCCGCCTCGGTGCGGACCGCCTTCACCAGCATCTGGTTCTCCCCCACCCCGATCGGCATGACCACGATCCCGCCGGGCTTCAGCTGCTCGTCCAGGAAGTGCGGCGTGCGCGGGGCGCCGGCCGCGATCAGCACGCGGTCGAAGGGAGCCATCTCCCGCCACCCCACCGATCCGTCGGCGACGCGGAAGACGATGTTCGTGTAGCCCATCTTCGTGAGCCGGTCGCGGGCGGCGACCCCGACCGATGCGATCCGCTCGACGGTGAAGACCCGGTCGGCCAGCTCGGCCAGGATCGCCGTCTGGTATCCCGATCCGGTGCCGATCTCGAGCACTTTCTCCTCGCCGTTCAGCTCCAGCGCCTGGGTCATCAGCGCCACCATGTAGGGTTGGGAGATCGTCTGCGCCGCGCCGATCGGAAGCGCGCTGTCGCTGTAGGCCTTGGCCTCCAGCGCCTCGTCCACGAAGAGGTGGCGCGGCAGCGCTTCCATGATCCGGAGCACGTGCGGGTCGTGGATGCCCCGTTCGCGAAGCTGCGACTGCACCATGCGCCGCCGGGCGGCGCCCTGATCTTCCGGATTCATCTCACTCGTCATGGATCGTGAGCCCCATCGTCTCGAGCTCGACGATCGCCTTGTAGTCGTTGACGTCGAATGAGAGCGGCGTCATCGACACGTAGCCGTTCGAGACCGCGTGGAAGTCGCTCGCCTCGTCGGGGTCCCAGGTCGGGTTCTCCCCGCCGATCCAATAGTACGACTTTCCCCGAGGGTCGGTCTTCTCGACGATCACGTCGTGGAAGACGCGGCGCCCGAGCCGCGCGACGCGCAGGCCCCGGATCTCGGCGTACGGGAGGGGCGGGATGTTCACGTTGAGGCACATCCCCGGCGTGAGCCCGCGCTGGAGGAGCATGCGGACCAGCGCCGTCGCGATCCGCCCGGCCGGCGCGAAGTCGGTCGGCTCCCAGGTGGCGAGGGAGAAGGCGATCGAAGGGATTCCGAGGAAGGATCCCTCGCTGGCCGCCGAGACGGTGCCCGAGTAGAGCACGTCGTTTCCCATGTTCGGGCCGTGATTGATCCCGGAGACGATCAGCTTCGGCGCCTCCTTCAGGAACCCGTGGACCGCGAGGAGGACGCAGTCGGTCGGCGTGCCGTCCACGCTCAGGATTCCCGGTCCGGTTTTCCGCAGCCGGAGCGGGCGGTGCAGCGTGAGCGAGTGGCTGGTCGCGCTCTGCTCCCGGTCGGGGGCGATGATCGTCACCTCGCCGAGGGGGCGCATCGCCTCGGCCAGGGTTCGGAGCCCCTCGGCCGCGATGCCGTCGTCGTTCGTGACCAGGATCATCGGAACAGGTGGCGCAGCACGAAGCGGACGAACCGGACCGTGTCACGCACGGGGCGGATGTGGCTCCCCGGCGCGTTGTAGAGCGTGGGAATGCCGACCGCGGCGATCCGGAATCCCGCGCGCGCCGCGGCCACGAGGAATTCCGATTCGTACTCGAAGCGGCGCGCCTCGGGGCGCACCCGGCGCAGCACGGGGGCGCGGATCGCGCGGTAGCCCGACTGCGAGTCCTCGATCAGGGTGCGCGCGAGGCGCGACACCCACCAGCTCGTCACGTCGTTGGTCACCCGCCGGAGCCAGGGCATCCCCTCCCGGCTCTGGAGGCGCGAACCGACCACCAGGTCGGCGCTCTCGAGCCCGGCCAACAGCCGGGGCGCCCAGGCGGGATCGTGCTGCCCGTCGGCGTCCAGTGCTAAGACCGCGTCGGCGCCCCGGCGGACCGCCTCGTCGAAGCCGGTCTGCAGCGCGGCTCCCTTCCCCTGGTTCAGCGTGTGACGGATCACCTCGGCCCCCGCCTCCTTCGCGCGGGCTCCCGTTTCATCGGAAGAGCCGTCGTCCACGACGAGGATGGTCGCCTCGGGAAGCGTGGCCTTCAGCCCGCGAACCACCGGACCCACGGTGTCCGCCGCGTCGCGCGCCGGAATCACCGCGCAGACGCGCATCAGCGGGCGCGGCTCCGCGCGAGCGGGCGCTCCTGCGCGGCACGGCCGCGCGGCGCGGGCCGCGCGCTCCGGATGCTCCAGTCGAACCACTGCGTCGGATGCGCGCGAACGTGGCCGTCGAAGAAGCGTGACAAGGAGGCCAGGGCCTCGTCCACCGTGAGGCCGCCTCGCTCCGGATCGAGGGTGAAGGGGGCGTGGAAGCGGACCGCGATCTGCCCGTCGGCGTCGCGCCACGCCGCGCCCGGGAGCACCTGCGCTCCCGCGCGCTGCGCCAGCCGGAGCGGGGCGGCGTCCACGGCGACGAGCCGCTCGCCCACGGGAATCGTCTCGGGAGCGGCGGGGCGCCACGAGCGATCGGCGAGCGCCGCGATCCATCCCCCCGCGCGGAGCCGCCGGAGCGCCTCGGCCGCGGGGCGCTCGCCCCCCAGCGTGCGCACGCCGAAGGCGGCGCGCCGCGCGCGGAAGAAGCGCTCGACCGCCTCCAGGCGGTGGGGCGCGGAGAGGGCCTCCATGGGGCCGACCTCGCGCGCCAGCCACCAGAGCGCCATCTCCCAGGGGCCGAAGTGCCCGCTCACGACGAGGGTCGGGGCCTTGGCCGCGCGCGCCGCGGCGAGATGCCGCGCGGCCTCGGCGTCCAGGCGGACCGCGGGGACGCGGAATCCTCCCCCGCGCGCGGCCAGGAAGTCGCGCAGCGCCCAGGCGAAGGCGCGGAAGGTCTCGCGAGCGGGGGGCGGGGGCCCGCCGAGCCCGCCGGCGTGCCACGCGCGTCCGACGCGGTGCGCCGCTTCGCGCGCGCGGGAAGGGTGCGTGGAGACGTAGACGTCGGCGATCCACGCCGCCATCCGATCGGTCATCCAGACCGGCAGGCGTCGCGCCGCGATCGAGGCGATGTGGTAGCCCAGATCCGTCATGCTCCCCCACGGAAACGGCGGGCCGGCGGCGCGCGGCGCCGGGCCCCGAAACACGGACGCCCCGGACGGTTCGCGCCGGGGCGAGGGACTGCGGGAATCAAAATGGTCGGGGCGACAGGATTTGAACCTGCGACCACCTCCACCCCAAGGAGGTGCGCTACCGGGCTGCGCTACGCCCCGACCCGAAGCCGGCGGCGACGATCGGCCTCAAGGGCCATGCTACACGACCGGACGCGGTCGGGACAAGTCGGGGGCGGCCGCTCGAAAAGCGCCGCCGACCCACGCGGCAGGGATGCCCTCGGTCGCTACCGCCCGCGGGCGCGCTTGGCCGTGTCCTGCTTCAGCATGTGCAGCAGGGACTCCATGTCCTTCTTCAGGGAGCGGATCGTCTCCTCCTTGTCGAACTTGGTGAACGGGAGCTCGATCTGATCCTTGCCGTCCTGCTTGTCGTCCAGGATCTTCCGCCGCGCGCCGGCGATCGTGAACCGCTGGTCGTACAGGAGCTGTTTGATGTCGAACAGCACCTCGATGTCCCGCTTCCGGTACATGCGCGCGCCGCCGCGACCCTTGCGCGGACGGAGCATCTTGAACTGGGTCTCCCAGTAGCGCAGCACGTGGGGTTTGACGCCCACCAAGTCGCTCACTTCGCTGATCGAGTAGTAGAGCTTTCCGGTCGGAAGCGACTTCACGGGTTCACCTCCTCGAAACGGTTCGGGCCTCCGGTTTGAGATCGCGCGTCAACAGCTCGCGCATGGCCGATCGGGCACTCTTTCCTTCGTACAGGATCGCGCGCACCTGCTCCGCGATCGGGAGCTCGATTCCGAGACGCGCCGCCAGGTCCACCGCCGCCTGCGCGGTGCCGACTCCCTCGGCGACCATCGGCGACGCCGCCAGCGCCTCGGCAAGCGTGGCGCCCCGTCCGACCGCTTCGCCCAGGCGCCGGTTTCGGCTGTGGCGGCTGGTCGCCGTCGCGATCAGGTCCCCCATGCCGGCCAGCCCCGAGAAGGTCTCCGGACGGGCCCCCAGCGCCTCGCCGAGCCGCGCCATCTCGGCGAGGCCGCGCGTGAGCAGGGCGCCCTTCGTCGAGTCGCCGAAGCCGAGTCCGTCGCTGATCCCCGCCGCGATCGCGACGACGTTCTTCAGGGCGACGGCGATCTCGACGCCCAGCACGTCGTCGTTCGTGTAGACGCGGAACGTCTCGCTGGAGAACGCCTCCTGCACCGCCGCGGCGCGCCCGTGATCCCGGCACGCGGCGACGACCGCCGTCGGGATGCCGCGCGCTACCTCTTCGGCGTGGCTCGGTCCCGCGAGCACGACCGGATCGGTGCCGAGCGGCGCCGCCAGCGTCTCCTGGACGACCTCGCTCATCCGGCGGTGCGTGTCCTTCTCCAGCCCCTTCGTCGCGATCACGACGAGCCGCGCCGCGAGCGCCGTCTTCTCCGCGGCGAGGCGTGAGGCGGTCGCGCGCAGCGCGTGCGAGGGGGTGGCGAAGAGAATCGCGGAGGAGTCCGCGGCGGCCTCGGCGAGGTCGGCGGTGATCGCCACGGCCTCGGGAATCGGGACGCCGGGCAGGAACACGTCGTTCCGCCGCTCACGCCCCATCCGCTCGGCGAGATCGGCCTCGTAGACCCAGAGGCGCACCGTGTGGCCGTTCTTCGTCAGAAGCGCCGCCAGCGCGGTGCCCCAGCCCCCTCCTCCGATCACCGCGATGTTCACGTCTTGGCTCCCTTCCCGCCGAAGCTGGGCGCCTCGGTCCCCGCGGCGAGACGGCGGATGTTCGGGATGTGCCGGATCACGACGAGAAGCGCGACCAGGATCCCCGCGACGACCCGTGCGAGGCGATACTCGTCGTGCGGCGCGAGCCACAGGACCAGCAGCGGATAGGCGATCGCCGCGCCCAGCGACCCCACGGAGACGCGGCGCGAGAGCGCGAAGAGGACGATCCAGACCGCGAGGGCGAGGAGTGCCGGGATCGGAAGGATCGCGAGGAAGACGCCGAGACTTGTCGCGACGCCGCGCCCGCCCTTGAACCGGGCCCAGGGGGAGAAGACGTGGCCCAGGATGGCCGCCGCTCCGGCGGCGAGGGCGGTCGGGACGTGGCCACCGCCGAGGAGCGCCGCCACCGCTCCCTTCGCGGTGTCGATCGCGAAGACGAGCCCGCCCCACCGCGGCCCCAGTCCGCGGATCGCGTTCGTCGCGCCGATGTTTCCGCTCCCGACCGTTCGAAGGTCGACGCCGCGGGCGCGCGCGATCCAGAGGCCCGAAGGGATCGAGCCCAGAAGGAAGCCCAGGATGACGGGGATGGGATGGAACGGAATCGCGATCTCCCCCGAACCGGCCCCGAGTTCGAACTACTCGCTTCGCCTCCACTCCAGGATGATCGGCGTTCCCTGGAAACCGAAGCGCTGTCGCAAACCGCTTTCCAGGTAACTTACATAATTCTTAGCCCGATATCGAGGATTGTTCACGAATAGCGCGAATGAGGGCGGGCGGGTGCCGATCTGGGCGGCGTAGTAGAACTTGAGGTGCCGGCCCTCGGCGGTGGCGGGCGGGCTGACCCGGTTCAGGATCGCCCCGATCGCCTCGTTCAGGGTCGAGGTGGGAATGGAGCGGGCGTACTCCTCGAACACCGTCACCGCGGTCGGCAGGATCTTCTTCACTCCCCGGCCCGAGAGCGCCGACACATAGAGGCGCGGCACGTGCTCGAGGAAGGGATAGACCTTCGTGAACTCTTCCTCGATCTCGGCCTTCGCCGCGGCGGGCTCCTCGACCAGGTCCCACTTGTTGAAGACCACGACCAGCCCCTTCCGCTGCTCTTCGGCCAGCGCGGCCAGCCGCGCGTCCTGCCGCGCCGGCTCCCGGCCGACGTCGATCACCAGGAGCACGATGTCGGCCCGCGACACGGCGCGGAGCGCGCGCGTGACGCTGTAGAACTCGACGGGGTCGTTCACCTTGGTCTCGCGGCGAAGCCCGGCGGTGTCCACCAGGCGGAAGGACCTCCCGTGCGCCTGCAGCGTCGTGTCCACCGCGTCCCGCGTCGTCCCCGCCACCGAGTCCACGACCATCCGCTCCTGTCCGAGGAGGCGGTTCACCAGCGAGGACTTCCCCACGTTCGGCCGTCCGAGCACGGCGATCCGGATGGTGTCCGGCTCCTCGGTCTCGGCCTCGCGCTCCGGAAGCAGGCGCACCACCTCGTCGAGGAGATCACCCGAGCGAAGACCGTGGAGCGCCGAGACCGGCATCGGCTCGCCCAGGCCGAGGGAGAAGAACTCCGCGACGACCTCCTCGCGCGAGGGCTGGTCGGCCTTGTTCACGACGAGGAGGGTCGGGCGACCGCGGCGCCGCACCCGCTCGGCGACCTCGATGTCGAGCGGCGTCACCCCGGACTGCGCGTCCGCGACGACCATCGCGACGTCCGCCTCGTCCAGGGCGACCTGGGTCTGCTGGAGGATCTGCTTCTGGATGGGGTGGGCGCTCGCCGGATCGATCCCGCCGGTGTCCACGAGCAGGAACTTCCGCCCGCTCCACTCCCCTTCGGCGTAGTGGCGGTCGCGCGTGAGCCCCGACAGCTCGTCCACGATGGCGCGTCGCTGGCCCAGGATGCGGTTGAAGAGGGTGGACTTGCCGACGTTGGGACGGCCGACGATCGCGACGATGGGGAGCAAGGAGGCTAGGCCGCCCGTTCCGAACGGCCGCTTTCGTCGAAGCCGATCTGCACCGGCGCGCCGACCGCGCTCTCCAGATCGGTGCGCGTGCGGTCGTCGAGGAAGATCTCGCGCTCCTTGAGGCAATTGGGCGGAAGGAGCACGCGATCCACCGGCCCGTGACGGAGCAGCGCCGCCTGGATGTCGGCGCCGACCAAAAGCCCGCTGACGGTCACCGTATCGCCGAAGTACTCGTTCGTGACCACGCAGAGCGAAGCGTCCACCCCCTGGGGCGGGCGCTCGTCGAGGAGGCGGCGAAGCGTCGGCGCCGCACTCGTGCCGGTCACGATGGCGACGCGCTCGCGCGTTCCGTTCCGCGGGCGGATCGCGTCGGTCCCCTTCGACCAGGCGTCGATCGTCTGGCGCAGCATCCCGATCCCGTTCTCCAGCTGCGGGAAGCCCTCGTAGGCGCGCGCGGGCGGCACCGCCTGGTCGGCCAGCACGTACATCTCGTCGGCGGCGAAGACGATCCGCGTCTTGTGGCGCTTCAGGAGCGAGGCCTGGAAAGCGTGCACTTCGTCCAGCGCAAAGACCGCGTCTTCGCGCGTGAACGTGCGCAGGTCGGGCAGGCGGCCGCGATGCTTGGTGAGGCCGACCGGCACGACCGCGATCGTCTTCACGCGGGGGTAGCGCGCCGCCAGCTCCTCGATCGATTGCGTGAGCACGGCCCCGTCGTTCATCCCCGGGACCACGACGAGCTGCGTGTGGAGGTCGATTCCCCCCGCGGCGAGCCGGTCGATGTCGGCGAGGATCTTCCCCGACTTGGGATTCTTCATCATGCGGACGCGCACGGCGGGATCGGTGGCGTGCACCGAGACGTAGAGCGGCGAGAGGCGCTCGTCCAGGATGCGCTGGAACTCCGCCTCGCCCAGGTTGGTCAGCGTGATGAAATTCCCGTGCACGAACGAGAAGACGTAGTCGTCGTCCTTGATCAACAGCTCGCGACGGACCCCCTTGGGGTGCTGGTAGACGAAGCAGAAAACGCAGTTGTTGTGGCAGCGCTTGGGCTGGCGCGCCTCGAATTCGATGCCGAAGGGGACGCCGTACTCCCGGAAGCCCTCCACCTCGCGCTCCGCGCCGGACTCCGAGCGGACCAGGAGGCGCAGGTGCTCCTCGGAGATCTGCGACCCGAAGTCGATCTCGTCGTGGAGCGGGACCCCGTTGATCTCGAGGATCCGCTCGCGCGGAAGGAGGCCCAGGCGCTCGCCGAGGCTTCCCGGCTCGACCTTGGCAATGGTGAAGGGATCGCTCAGACCGATCATAGGCGTGACTTCGCGTTCGTTCCCATCGACGGTTTCGTGAGGTGGACGCCGGGCGGGCGAAGAAAACTGGAGCGGGCAACGGGATTTGAACCCGCGACCTTCAGCTTGGGAAGCTGACACTCTACCACTGAGTTATGCCCGCTCCCACAACTGTGACGAAGGAAGACTACGGGGTTTCCTCCCCCTGGTCAAGGAGCATCTCCCGGCGGATCTGGAGCGCCACCGCGGGGAATTCCGCCGGCGATTCCAGGTCGAACCATCGCACGCCGGCCGTTCGGCGGAACCAGGTCTCCTGCCGCTTCGCGAGCTGCCTCGTGCGGAGCGCGACCGTCTGGACCGCCTCCTCCAGAGTAACCCTCCCGCGCAGGTATTCGAGCAGCTCCCGGTAGCCGAGGGTGTGCAGGCCGGGCGCGTCGGGCGGGAGACCGGCCTCCTTGAGGGCCCGCGCCTCTTCCAGGAAGCCGTCCCGGAGCTGCTGGCGGATGCGGTCCTCGATCCGTTGCGCCAGCGCCTGGCGCGACCAGCGGATGCCGAAGCGCCGCGCCGGCAGGGGCTCGTTCCGCCGCTCCCGGCGGAGGGCCGAGATCGGCGTCCCGGTGAGACGATAGACCTCGAGGGCGCGGATCACGCGGACGGAGTCGCCGGGAAAGATCTTCGCGTGCGCGGCGGGATCCACGCGCAGGAGCTCGGCCCGGAGCGCCTCCAGCCCCTCCGCCTCGAGGCGCGCCATGAGCTCCGCCCGGACCTGTTCGTTCCGCTCCGGCCCCGCGAAGAGCCCATCCAGAAGCGCTCGAAGGTAGAGGCCCGATCCGCCGACGATGACGGCGGTTGCGCCGCGCCCTTCGACCTCCGACACCGCGGCCCGCGCCTCCCGGGCATAGCGCCCCGCGCTGTAGGTCTCGGCCGGGGAGAGAAAGGAAGCCATGTGGTGCGGGGCCCGCGCGCGGTCGGCGGCGCCGGGCGCGGCCGTGCCGACCTCGAGGCCTCGGTAGATCTGGCGGGAATCGGCTCCGACGATCTCGGCGCCGATCGCCTCCGCGAGGTGGAGGGCGATCTCGCTCTTCCCCCCCGCCGTGGGGCCGAGCAGGACGACGCGGCGTTGCGCGGGATTCTCGGGATGCACGGAATCGGGTACGGCGGGCACGTCAGCGGCGGCCGAAGCGGCGGTCCAGCTCCTCCATCGAAACGCGGACGTACGTCGCGCGTCCGTGCGGGTCGCCGTGCGGCAGGTCGGTGGCGAAGAGGCGGTCGATCAGCGCGCGGCGCTCCTCGGGACGGAGCGGCTGTCCCGAGCGGACGGCGGCATGGCAGGCGAACGACTTCGCGACGCGCTCCTCGGGCGGCTCGTCCCCCCCGCCGTGCGCGTCCTCCCCCGCGAGCAGCGAGCGGAGCGCCTCCACCGCCGCCTCCTCCGGAATCGACGCCGGAACCGCGCGGATCGCGACCTGCTTTTCACCGAAGAGCGACACCTCGTAGCCGAGGCGCCGGATCTGCACTTCCAGGAGGAGCAAATGGTCCAGCTCCTCCGCCGTCACGTCGAGCACGCGCGGAAAGAGGAGGTGCTGGCTGTCGGCTTCCTCCCCGTACAGCCGCGCGCGCGCCTGCTCGTAGAGGATGCGCTCGTGGGCCGCGTGCTGATCCACGACGACCAGTCCTCCGCGGATCGGCGCGAGCAGGTAGCGGTCGTGGAGCTGCCAGATCGGGATCTCGGTTTCGAGCAGGTTCTCGCGCACCGCGGCCTGACCGCCCTCTTCCACCCGTTCGGGCCGAAGCCGGGGCGCGGGCGCGTATTCTTCGATGAGGGTCTGGGTCGCCGCCGGGGCCGCGCCCAGCGCCGTCGCGCTTTCGCTCGCCCGCGGGCGCGGAAGAAGCGCGCCCTGCGCGCCCCAGTACGCGGCCCCCTCGTCCACCTGAGCGTCCGGGCCCGCGGAGCCGGGAACGCCGGCCCCCTGGGCCGGGGTCACGCCAGGAGTCGACGGCTCCGCCGGGGCGGGTCGCGACAGGCGGACCTCCGGGATGTCCAGCGATACCGGAACGTGGCGGCGCATCGTCGCGTCCACCGCCTGCTTCACGGCCTGGAAGACGCGCCCCTCGTCGCGGAAGCGCACCTCGCGCTTCGTGGGATGGACGTTCACGTCCACCTGCGTGGGATCGATCTCGATCATGAGGACGGCCATAGGGTGGCGGTCGCCGGGGATCAGGTTTCCGTAACCCTGGCGCAGCGCTGTGCCCAGCGCCGGCGAGACCACCAGGCGGCCGTTCACGGTCAAAATCTGTTGTTCCCTTCCGGCGCGCGCCTGCTCGGGCGTGCCGAGCACGCCGCGCACGATGATCTCACCCGACTCCTGGGCGAAGGCCGAGGCTCCCTCGGACGCGCCGCGTCCGTAGAGGACCTGCCAGCGCTCGAGGAGGTCCTCGGCCGCGGGGAGATCCACGTCCTCGCGCCCGGCCGAAGTGAAACGCCAGTGGATGGCCGGGTAGGTCAGGATGTATCCCCACGCCGCGCGCGCCACGGCCCGGATCTCCGACTCCCGCGATTTCAGGAAGCGAAGCCGCGCCGGCGTATTGAAGAACAGGTCCTCGACGCTGACGGTGGTTCCGACCGCGCGGCCGACCCCCGAGACGCCGATCACCGTACCGCCGAGCACCTCGACCTGGGTCCCGGTCAGCTCGCTGGCGGAGCGGGTCGAGAGGGAGACGCGCGCGACCTCGGCGATCGACGCCAGGGCCTCGCCGCGGAAGCCGAGGGTGCGGATCGCCTCGAGGTCCTCTTCGGAGGAGAGTTTGCTGGTGGCGTGGCGGCGGACCGAGAGCAGCGCGTCCTCCCGCGACATGCCCGCGCCGTCGTCCTGGACGCGGATCAGCTTGTCGGGGCTGGCGGCGACCTGGACCGCGATGAGGCGGCTCCCCGCGTCGATCGCGTTCTCGATCAGCTCCTTCGCGACGGCGGCGGGGCGGTCGACGACCTCGCCGGCGCGGATCTTGGAAGCGACCTCCGGAGGCAGAACCCGGATGGAGGCCATCAGGAGCGGCGGAGGATCGGAAGGTCTCGAGGAAATCGGGAGAGGAAGCGCGCGCCGTCGGGACCGACGACCACGTCCTCCTCCAGCGAGACGAGGCCGTGCCCGTCCACCCAGAGGCTCGGCTCGAGGGTGTAGACGTTGCCCACGCGCACCGGCTCGAACGGCTCCTTCCCGTAGCGCTCCCAGCGCGGGCCCAGCACGCCGCCCCCGTCGTGCACCGCGCGGCCGAGATGGTGGCCCAGCGCGTGCGCGTACTCGGGGTAGCCGCTGCCGGTCAGGTGTCCCCGCGCGACCTGGTCCACTTCCCAGCCGGCCGCGCCCGGGCGGAGCGCCTTGGCCGAGCGATCGATCGCTTCGACCACCGCGGCGTAGGCGCGGCGCACCTCGGCCGGCGCGTCGCCGTTACCGGCCGCGACGTACCAGAGCCGCTGGAGGTCGGAGCAGTAGCCGTCGAGGACGATTCCAAAGTCCATGTGCACGAGGCAGCCGGGGATCACCTTCTCCTCGCCCGGCGCGACGTGTCCGACGGCGGCGTGCGGTCCCACCGTCACCGTCGGACAGTGGCGGCGCGGCCACGCCGTGGGCGCGCCCAGCCGGTCGGCCTCGGCGTGCGCCAGGGCCGCGACCTCGCGCGCCGTCATCCCGATCGCGAGCGCGTCGCGGACGCGGTCGAAGATCCCCTCGGTCTGCTGGATGGCGCGCTCGATCCGCAGGCGCTCGTCCTCCAGCTTCACGGAGCGCAGATGCGCGATGAACTTCCCCGCGTGCGTAAGGCGCCTCGCGTGCGGCGTCCCCGAAAGGGTATTCCCGAGGTAGTCGCGCAGGCCGGCGGTGAGTCCGTCGGCCAGCGCGTCGTCCTCGGAGACGTTGATCCCGATGCTTCGCGGCTTTGCGCCGTCCAGGATCTCGAGGAGGGCCGCCTTGGGCCCTTCCTTGTACGTCCGCACCTCGTCGAAGATGCCCGCCTTCTGCACGTCGGGCGCGTCGAACGTGGCGACGAG
>DASSLZ010000089.1:0-5781 GCA_035689165.1 Candidatus Eiseniibacteriota bacterium
CCCTCCGGCCCGACTCTCTCCTCACCTTTCGGAACCATGTCGGCGGGCCTCCGGGAGGCGCCCTCCGCGGCTGTCTCTCCTCGCGTCAAAAGACCAGGGCGTGACCTGCCGGCGTTCGGGCGTGCGCGCTTCGCGCGCCGCCCTCCCCCGCATACACACGATGGATCGCGTTTCTCAGCTCTTCATGGTGAATGGATCCGGGGCCTGCATGACGTCACGTTCGACTGGATCACTACTGAAGGAGAGGCGAGTTGATTTCACCAACAGCGGAGCGGATTTCACGCACAGCGGAGAGGCGGGTTGATTTCACATACAGGAGAGCGACGCCGTGCACTTCGATGGGTCACTTACGGGAGACGATCGCCCCGCACTTCGAGCCTGCGCTCGGCAGGTCGCAACGTAGTCGTGGACGCGAGGGGAGGCAGCCGCGGAGGGCGCCTCCCGGAGGCCCGCCGATGCGGTTACCAAACGTGAGGAGAGAGCCGGGCCGGAGGGCGGCCGCCCGAAGGGCTGCCTCCCCTCGCGCAACCGCGTAGCGCCCGGCCGCCCGTAGGCACGGCCTGCGCGTGCGAAGGTCTCTTAGAGCGCCCCGTCTCCGCGCACGACGACTCGGAGCGTGGCCGCCATGATCTTCAGATCCAGCAGCAGCCGTCCGTAGCGCAGGTAGTAGAGGTCGTACTGAAGCTTGCGGTTCACCGTCTCGATCGAGGTGTCGTAGCGCCACTTCACCTGCGCGAGCCCCGTGACGCCGGGCAGCGCCTGGCAGCGCGCCGGGTAGTCGGGGAGCGTGCGCGCGAGCGAGATGACGAAGTTCGGCCGCTCGGGACGCGGACCCACGAGGCTCATGTCGCCGCGCAGCACGTTCCAGAGCTGAGGGGTCTCGTCGAGGCGCGTCTTGCGAAGGATCTTCCCCACGCGCGTGACGCGGGCGTCTTTCTGCGTCGCCCAGACGGGACCGGTGTGCTTTTCCGCGTCCGCCACCATGCTCCGGAACTTGTAGATCTCGAAGACGCGCCCGTAGCAGTCGGTCTTGCGGCGGTCGGGCGCTCCGGGGCGCGGTCCGAAAGCGGGGTCCGCGGCGCGGCGCGGGCGGCGGCGGCGATTCTTCCCCACCCGCTCCTGCGCGTAGAGGATCGGTCCGCGGCTGTCGATTTTGATCGCGATCGCCACCAGGAGGAAGATCGGGAGCAGGATTATCAGTCCGATGCCGGAGGCCAGGATGTCGAGGGCGCGCTTCAGGCGGGAGTAGATGCGCCCGTTGGCGCGGACGTCGGCGAACCCCTGGGCGTTGCCCACAGTCGTCCCCTCCTTCATTTCGGATGGGAGGATCATCATGCTCAAGGGGCCGTTCCTCGCCTTCGGAACGCCGGGCTACAGCCGGACGCGCGCAAGCCCCCGTGAGGAACTAGGAGCGACGCGGAATCCGGCAGCTCCGCCATTCCCGTGCACCGGCACCAGGGACGGCGGGAGCGGTGGATGTCAGGCGAGAGCCCGCGCGCGAGCCTTGGCCCGCCGCGGACCGGCCCCCCACCGATCAACGATAAGTATAGCCCAGTGGGGGCCCAAAGACAAGGCCGCGGCCCTCTTGGGACCGCGGCCCTGACGACGAACCGATGGCGCGAAGCGCTCGCGCGTGAGAGGCGCTACTGCGCGGAGGCGACCTCGACGGAAGCCCGGAAGGACATGCGCGAGAGCGACGCGGCCATGTCGTCCGCATTCGATTTCGAACGGGTGCGGGTCAGCCGGACGAAGTATCCCGACCCCGCTGCCTTCTCGATCTGGGCATCCTTGATCCTGAATCCGAGCAGCGAGAGCGCCTTGAGCTCCGCCTGGGCACTCTCCTTGGACCAGTAGCCGGGCAGGATCACCACGTACTCGAGATCCTTGGCCTTGGCCGGCTTGCTCGGCGCGGGTTCGGCCGGAGCGTCCTGGGTGGCCGTCGTGGCGAGGGCCGGCGCCGGCTTGGGCGTCGCCTGGGCCACGGTCTCGGTGGCCGGCTTCGGCGGCGCCGCGGCGAGGGCCTTGGGCGCCTGCGCGCTCGCCTGCGTCGAGCCATCGGAAGACGATGACGTCTTCGGGGCCTTTGGCGCCGGAGCGGACGCGATCACCTTCGGGCCCGGCTCCGCGGGCGGCGGCGGCGGCTGAACCTCGGGCTTCGGCTTCTCAGGCTTCTTCTCCTCCGTGCCCGAGCCGAAGCTGTATCCGAACGAAAGCCGGTGCACGTCGTCGAACGCGTCGCTCGGCGTCATCGAGTAGTCCAGCTCGAGCTGGTGGAAGTGGAGCCCGACTCCGTACGAGAGGCCGTTGGCCGGATCCTCCGGCGTGCCGAACTCGTGGCGGTACCCCACGCGAAGCGAAACGTTCGGATGGGCGCGGATCTCCGTGCCGACGCGCAGATCGTCGAAGTAGTGGCTCGGCATGTTGTAGTCCGCCGCGAGCTGGATGCGGTCCTTCCAGAAGGAGCGGCCCATCCCCATCTTGATCTCGCGCGGGAGCGGATAGGACGAGCCGTCGAACGAGAGGCCCGGCCCGAGATTCTGCACGGCGACGCCGATGCTGGCGCCGGCGATGGTGCCGCGCGCGCCGAAGTCGACGGCGGGAGCGGTGGCGGAGATGGTGCCGAGGCTCTGGCGGACCATCTTCGCGTTCGCGCCGACCGAGAACCCGCGGGCCAGTGAGCGCGCGACGCCGGCGGTCACGGCGAGGTCGTAGACGCGGAACTCGCCGGTGGGATTGTCGAACTCGTCCACACCCTGGATTCCCGGCGTGTGGAAGTAGGCGACGCTCAGCGATCCGACGCCGATCCCCATCGGCTTCGCGACGCCGAGCCACTCATAGCTCAAATCCTGGAGCCAGTTCGCGTGCATCGCGCCGACCTGCGGCTGCGTCAGGGTCGCGAGCCCCGCGGGATTCCAGAACTGCGCCGTCACCCCCGTGGCGACGCCGGTGTGTGCGCCCGCCATGCCGGCCGATCGCCCCCCCACCTCGAACGAGAGAAAGTCCCCCGAGGAGGCTCCCACCGAGACGTCCGCGAACGCTGGGCGTACGAACAGGTACGCGGAGAGAACGCAGGCGGCCGTGAGCAGAGCGAGGCGAACGGGCGTGGAGGCGCAGCACGAGGAGGCGTGAGGCGGCCTGGACATGCGAGTTTCCCCCGTTGATGTCGAGTCTGAATCGGCCGCCGTCCGCCGAACTCCGCGAGGCAGGCATTGAGGATTTTGGGTCCACCCAGAGTCGAGCACGGAACATGCCAGTGCATTCGCGCATTACGCACGCTGGTAAACGCCGGAACTGCATGTGCCTTCGAGGAGACGGATCGGGGGTGGCGTGATCGCGCAAAACGCAATCGTCGCGGGACCGGGGGGAGTCGTATTCCGCACGCCGCCGTTCGCGAAGTACGCGCGCGGCGTCGCGTCAGTAGCGGTAGGTCAGGGCGAAGCCCGCGCCTCCGGGACCGATCGGGAACGTGGCCGAGACGCGCGGCGGCGTCTTGGCAGCCGGAGGTCCGATCGAGAGCACCAGCGCGTCGACGATGTTCGCGGCGTAGATCGCGAGTGCGCCGTAGGCGAATCCCCGGCGGAGATCCTGCGCGGACTTGACGTCGGAGCGTAGGACCTCGATCTCGCGCAGGTACCGTAGCTGGTCTCCGGGACCGCTGGAATCGGCGAGGACCTGGTTGTACGCGATGTCGGCGCGCTTGTGGTGGACGATCGCTTCGGCGGCCGTGTACCCCGCGCCGGCCGCGAGCACGCCCGCCAGCCAGAGGGCGCCGCGGGTGCTGTGGTTCGCGAACTCCTGGCCCGCGCCGGGAATCATCAGCGAGCGCGTGACCACCTCCTGGCGGTCCAGCGTCGGGATGACGAGCGAGAGCCGCGTCGGAGTCGCCTCCTGCACCGTGAAACGCGGGCGGATCCAGTAGTCGATGGCGCTCACGCCCCACACGGAAGCGCCGTAGATGATCCAGGCGTTCCGCACGCGGCGCTCCTCGATCGCGCGCACCCCGGAGAGGGTGCCCGGTTCGTCGAGGCGGTCGCGGTAGCGAAGGTGCGCGCGCAGGGCCTCCACGATCGCGCCGGTCTCGGCCACCGTCATCGGCGCTCCGCGCAGAGAGCGCTTCACGGTCATGGCCGGTACGCCCGGATAGTTGAGCGATCGGATGAGGAGCCCGGCGCTCATGCCGGGAGGCTCGGAGAGGCAGTACGGAGCCGCGCCCCGCGCATTGAAGGAGAACACGCCCTGCGTCTTCGCGACACCGCCGCCCTCGGCGAGGACCGAGAAGCGCCCCACCACGGACGACGGCAGGTCCATCGGCGTGCGCCCGTAGACTTCCGCGGGCCCCGAAAGCGACAG
The DNA here is from genome assembly GCA_035689165.1 of Candidatus Eiseniibacteriota bacterium. Lineage (GTDB taxonomy): Bacteria > Eisenbacteria > RBG-16-71-46 > SZUA-252 > SZUA-252 > DASQJL01. The sequence goes on from DASSLZ010000089.1 coordinate 4,351, forward strand.
GGACACGTTGGGCGGGCTGGAGAGCACGGTGAGGATGGGCGGCCCGGACGGGGTGGCCGAAGGCGCCTCGCCCAGCGGCTGCGCGGTCGCGGCCACGGCGAGCAGCAGCGCGGCGAAACCAAGCGATGGGAGCAAGCGGTGTCGGGTCATGGCCACGAGACGGTACGGGCGAGTCGCGAGCCTGTCAAGGACCGACCCGGCGCGTGTCATAGCGGGCGGCTGCGCGCGGCCTCGCGCTGAAGGCGCTCGAGCCGTTCGGCGTAGTCGCGCGAGACGAGATTCAAGAGAACCAGCTCTTCCCCGTGGACCTGGCGCGCTCCGCCGCGCGCGCCGCAGAGGAGGAATCCCATCAGCCCTTCGTCCCCCAGGATCGGCACCGCGCACACGGCGGAGCACGCCGCGATCTGCTCGGCGTTCTCGACGTAGATTCCGACGTACTCGAGATCGTCGGAGCGGCCGGTAAGCCGGATCGGCCGGCGCGCGCGGCGGAGCTCCATCGGGAGCGGCTCGCGGTCGGGGATCATGACCCCCGGCTCCGGCGCGATCGTGCTCCCCACCGCGCGGAAGCAGCGCTCGGCGGGATCCGCGAGGAAGAGCGTGACCGGATCGACGTCGGCCACGGTGCGCGCGTTCTCGGGGATGAGGCGGCAGAGATCTTCCAGCGACGCGGCGCTCGCGAGCGGCGCTTCGGCACCCTTGGCCGACATCCGGCGCACGGCGCGCGGCTCGTACCACACGGGGTCGAGGAAGAGGTCGAGCTTCCGGCGGAGCCGGTTCGACACCGTGAGCGCGGTGATCGCGACGATGACGCCCCCGATCGTGATCCAGAGCAGACCCTCGGCCAGCCGCATCCCGGCCGATCGCGTCAGCCACAGGAGGACCGCGGTCCACGTCACGTATCCCCCAGCGATCAGGAGCGACGTCGTGGCCGTGGCGGGCAGCCGGTCTTCGGGAGCGTGCGCCTCGCCGATGCGGCCTCGGATGAGCGAGGCGGCGAGGAGGAACGAGAGGAGCGACGCCGGGGCGGCGCTCGCCCCGATGTCCCCCACGTCGACCCGTCCGGTCGCCAGCATCGAGAAGATGAGATACGACAGGAGCCCCGAGCAGCCGAGCACGCCGAGGAGCGCGGGACGGAACGTCTCCCGCCGGCGCGGCGGCAGCGAGAGGTGCGTCGCCTCGAACTTGGCCGCCATGAGGATCAGGTTGAGGAGGATCGCGGCGAGGATCGCCCAGTCCACGCCGTGCAGGTGGAAGACCTGCCCCGGCGCTTCCGGCGCGCGATCCACGCGGAAGAAGGCGTACGCGGCCGCTCCCGCCGAGAGCAGGGCCTGGAAGAGCAGGTAGAAGCGCCAGGCGCCGATCCCACGCGAGCCCCGCGTGCGGCCGAGCGTCACGGAGAGCAGCACCCAGAGCGTCGACACCGGCAAGGAG
>DASSLZ010000090.1:0-13338 GCA_035689165.1 Candidatus Eiseniibacteriota bacterium
TTGGAGGGCTCGTGATTCTGTCCGTGATGTCCCTGGTGGGCGCGCTGATGCGGGCGCTTCCCGAGGTCCTGAAGCTCGCCCGCCGGGATGGCCCGGCCAAGATGGATGAGGTCGTCCGGACGGGAATCCTTCCTCCCGAGAAGGACTATGGTCAGGGCTCCGAGGGGATCGACATCACGCTGCCGGCAAAGCTGTATCGCTGGAGCGAGCTCGAAACGCTTCTCGCACGGCATGGGACCATCGTCGCCGCCTCCGGAGCGGGCCTGCTCCGGGGGGCGCCGCCGGAGGAGCCGGAGCTCCGTGCATTCCTGGCACGAACGGAGGTGGCGATCGCCGCGGAACCGGGGGCGATATCCGCCGGCGAGCACATCGTCGCGGTGCTGCGGAAGGATGGATAAGCGCGGCCTCCGGAGGTACGCGTGAATCGCAACGTCGATCGGCTGGGAGCCCTGCTCCAGGCCGCGATCCGGATCCCGCTTCGCGCCGCGCTCCGGAGCTACTTTCGAAAGATCGAGGTGCGGAACGCGGGCCGGATTCCCGACTCCGGCCCCCTTCTCGTGATCGCGAACCATCCCGCCACGCTGAGCGAGGTCTTTCTCCTCAGCGCCCGGCTGGGCCGCCGCTTCCACTTCCTGGCGGCGAGCTTCGTGTTCCGGCCCTGGATCCGCGGCGTCTTCGTCAGGCTTTGCGGCACACTTCCGGTCTACCGGCGACAGGACAACCCCGAGCAAACCTACCGCAACGAGGAAACGTTCCGCGCCTGCCACGAAGTGTTCGACCGGGGCGGCGCCATCGCTATCTTCCCGGAGGGAGAGAGCGTGACCGACCGCCGGATCCTGCCGCTCAAGACCGGCGCCGCCCGGCTCGCGCTGGGATACGACGCGAAGCCCGGACGGGAGGCGATGCTGGCGATCGTGCCCGTCGGCGTTCACTTCTCCGACCGGACCGCTTTCCGCAGCGACGCCGTGCTCTCCGTGGGCGAGCCGATCGACCTCGGACCCTACCGGGCGATCGGTGCGTCCTGTCCGCAGGAAGCGGTGCGCGCGCTGACGGCCGCGATGCAGGAGCGCCTGGAATCCCTGATCGTCAACGTGCCCAACCAGGCGCTGGCCGCGTTCGTTGAAGACGTAGAGCGCCTGTATCTCGGAAATCTCCGCGAGCGCCGCCCCGGCGAGGCCGACGTCCGGCTGCTCCAGCGCACCGCCGACTGCCTGCGCTACTATCAGGCCGTCGACCCGCAGCGACTCTATTCGGGGTGGCGGCGGATCACGGCGTATCGAAGGAAGCTGCGCGCCCTGCGTCTCAACGACGATGCGCTGCGAAGCGGGCTGCCGCGCGGCCTGGCCGCCCGGTCGGCGGCACGGCTCACCATCGGCGGCGTGGCCGGCTTCGCGCCGGCGATGATGGGCGTCGTGGCGAACGGGCTCCCCTACCTCGCGACCGATTTCTTCGCTGCGCGGGCAGCTCCCACCGCCATCGAGGTATCCGCGGGGCGAATCGTGGCCGGGCTGATCTTCTTCCCGTTGTTCTATGGGCTGGCCGCGGCGGCGCTGCGCGTTCAGGCGGGCTGGTCGTGGCCCACGGTCGCGGGCTTCGTCGCGCTGGCGCTTCCTCTGGGGCTATTCGCGCTCGCCTATATCCGATGGCTCCGTTCGGAGCGGGAGCGGCTGCGCCTGGCGCTGATGACCTCGCGCCGTCGGCGGCTGGTGGCGAAGCTGAGAGCGGAACGGAGGGCGCTGATCCGGCTGTTCGATCAGGCGCGAGAGGAGTATCTGCGGGCGACGGAAGGGGCGGGGAACACCGAGCGCCCCGGTTCTTGAACGGCTACTGCGTGGCGAACGCGGCGGGGTCCGAGGAGCGCGTACTACCGCTCTTCGAGAACACGGTCACTCTCCAGTGGTAGATCGATTGCGCCGTGAGCTTCCGGCGCAAGTCGGTGGGGAGGACCCAGGCGTTCGACGTGAGCGCGGGGCTTGCGAACAGCGAATCGTCCGAGGGCGAGAGCACGGTGATGCGGTAGGCGTTCGCGTCGTCGAAGCGCGCCCACTCGAACCGGATCCGGTCGGGCTCGGAGCGGATCGAGCGCATGTCGTAGAGAATCGGTCCGTAGTCGGGCTGCTTCGGCACCGGCGGGCCGGTCGGCGCGTGCCGGCCGGAAGCAAAGCCGAGATAGAGCCCCGCGCCGCCCACGAGCAGCGTCAGCGCTCCGACCACGACCACCGCCATCACGTTCCGCTGGTTTGCCATCGTTCCCTCGCGGATGCTAGGCTGCGCTCGGCGTGCCCGCAAGCCTAGAACCGACCAACCGTCCCCGAGACTCCGCATGAGCGTCGCCGTCGTCCTGACCCACGGAATCCCGCCTTCGCGCGAGACCCTCCATCAAGCCGTTCAGGCCGCCAGGCTGTTCGTCTGCGCCGATGGCGCGGCGGATCATGCCCTGGCCTACGGCATCGAGCCGCACGTCGTGATCGGCGACCTGGACTCGGTGAAGGAGGAGACCCTCGCGCGCTTCCCCAAGGCCGAGGTGGTGCAGGACGCCGACACCGAGACCACCGACACCGAGAAGGCGATCCGCTACGTGATCGCCCGCGGCGGCTTCCGCCAGATCCTGCTCCTGGGCGCGAGCGCCGACCGCCTGGACCACGTGATCGGCCACCTCTCGCTCCTCCTGCGCTATTCCGACCGGATCGCGATCACGCTGATGGACGAGCGCTGCCGCGCCTTTGTCGGCACCGAGACGACCACCCTCGATCTCCCCTCCGGCACGGTCGTCTCTTTCTTCGCCGTCGGCGGGCCGGCGAACGGCGTGACGACGCAGGGCTTGCGGTATCCGCTGGCCCAGGATCGCCTGGAGCTGGGGGTGCGGGACTCCATCTCGAACGTCGTCGAGGCCCGCCCCGCGACCGTGGTCGTGGAGCAGGGCCGGCTGCTCTTCTTCATCGTGACGGACCCGTAGCCGGCGCGCCGCCGAGGAGCCGCGCGAGCCGCATCGTGACGCGCGTTCCCTTCCCCTCGCCCGCGCTCTCCAGCCGCACGTTTCCTCCCATCATCTCCACCAATTCCTTCACGATCACGAGGCCGAGGCCGGTGCCGCCGTACTTCCGCGTCGTCGAGGTGTCTCCCTGCGAGAACTTGTGGAACAGCCGCGCCATCTTCTCCTCGCCCACGCCGATCCCGGTGTCCCGCACCCAGACTTCCACGTAGGGCGCGCCGGCGGGCGTCTCGAGGCCGATCGTGACGGTGCCCTTGGGCGTGAACTTGATCGCGTTCCCGATGACGTTCACGAACACCTGGCGGAGGCGCGACTCGTCCGCGCTCACCCGCACCCCCTCGGGAATGGGCGGGCAGAAGAGATCCAGGTACTTCTCGCGTGCCTGGACCGCCATCGTGGCGGCGACCTCGTTCAGGACCGCGCCCAGGTCCACCTCGCCCATCTCCACCTGAAGCCTTCCCGCCTCCATGCGGGCCAGGTCCAGCACGTCGTTGATCAGGGAGAGCAGGTGGCGTCCGCTGGTGAGCGCGTGGTTCAAGAGCTCCATCCGCTCTTCTTCGTTCTCGCACAGGCCGTCGATGACCAGGTTCAGGAAACCGATGATCGAGTTGAGCGGCGTCCGGAGCTCATGGCTGGTGTTTGCCAGGAACTCGTTCTTGAGACGGTCCGCCTCGAGGAGCTGCGACACCAGGGTCTCCAGCTCGTCGTTCTTTTCCTTCAGCTCCTGCTGCTGGCGGCGCACCGATTCCAGGAGCCGCACGTTCTGGATCGCGGTCCCGATCTTGTAGCCGATGGCGCGCAGGAGATCGGAGCTTCGCGTCGAGAGCTTCTCCCCCTCCACGCTCAGGATCGACAGCACCCCCACCGTATCGTCGCGCGAGAGGAGCGGCACGTGCATCACCGTGGCGATGCTCCGGTCAAGAAGCTCGGATTCCGTGACCAGCTCGCGGGCCTCGGCGGCGCGCAGGAGCGCCGGATTCTTGGGATCGGGGATCATGTAGGACGAGAGCCGGAGCGAGGGGTCGAGATGCGTGGCGCCGGCACCCAGGCGAAGCTCGGGGCTCCACTCGTCGCGGCAGTAGATCCAGCAGGCGTCCACCTCCAGCCCTTCGACGATCTCCCGGGCCGCGGCCTGGAGCATCTCGTCGAAGTCGGTGCTGCTTCCCGTCGCCACGGCGATCGCCGAGAGCGCGGAGAGCTCGGCGGCGCGCCGGCTGGATTCCGCCTCGATCCACCGCTGGTTCCCCAGCTCGAACACCGTGACCACGTAGCGCACAGGAGCGCAATCCGCGACCGGCGTGATCGCCACGAGCATCGGGCTCGTGTCCCCGATCGACGTCCGGATCTCCACCTCGCCGAGCCACCGCCCGGAGTGCTCCAGCTCCTCGAAGATCCGGTCCTCCAAGTCGAGGGGAGCGTCCGTGGAGAGGAAGCGGCGGAAGGGAGAGCCGGAGAGGATCGCCGGCGCCAGTCCGGTGATCGACGCGACCGTTTCGTTCCCGCGCACGATCGTCCGGTCCTCGCCGAGCAGGAGCATCCCGATCGGGGCGTTCTCGAAATGCTGCTGGAGCGCGCCTCCGGCCGCCGCGCCAAGGGCGGAAGTGCCGTCCGAGAAGGTATTCGGCATTCAATAGCTATCGGCGGAACGGCGGGCGTTCTCAACTGCTGGACCCGAAAGGCGCCTCCCGCTATGCTGCGGCGCGATCGGGTGTTGCGGCGCCTCGAGCCGGGGAGGTTGGGCGATGACGAAGGTGACGGCAGGGGTGCTGACGGGAATCGTCCTCGGCGCGGCGCACGGCGTCGTGAGCGCGTGGGGGGACCCCCACACGCTCGACCTGTTCGTCAGCGTGCTCGGCCGCGCCTCGCAGGGGATCATCAACGGCGTGCTCGCCGCCTACGTAGCGCCCGGGCGCACCCCCGCCTGGCGCGCGATGCTCCTCTCCGGGCTGATCGGCGTAGCCCTCGGCGGGCTGAGCGGCATCCCCCACAAGAGCTGGCAGCAGACCCTTCCGCTCGGCGCCTTCATCGGCGTCGCATGCGGCGCCGCCGCCGCGCGCGCGGGACGCTAGTGGCTGGGCGCCATCGAGGCGCCCGAGGTCTTGGCCGGCTCCTTCCCGATCGCCACGCGGGTATACGTCTCCGGGTGCAGATACTTCCGTAGCGCCGCCTGCACCTCCGAAGCGCTCAGGTGCCGCAGCCGCTCGGGATAGCTCTGCGCGAATTGGTAGCCCAGCCCCGTCGTCTCGTAGAAGCCGAGCCGCCCCGCGATCGCGTCGTTCTCCTGCGCGCCCAGGTACCAGCGCGTGAGCACCTTGTCGATCGTCCGCTTCACCTCCTCGTCCTTGAGCGGACGGGTGACGTATTCCGTCACGTCCTCGAGGACCCCGCTCGACGCGGACCAGTTCTGCGGGCTCACGCCCATCTCGTTCTGCACCGTGCCCTGCCCCACGCGGTCGTTCATGTAGAACCATGAGCGGTACGCCACGCCCTTTTCGTAGACATACTTGAAGAAGAGCCGGTCCCCGATCAGCGCCACGCCGGTCTTGAGCGCGGGATAGTCGGGGTCGAGCAGCGAGCAGCCGATCCAGCCGGTGTTATAGGTGATCTGTTCCTGCTCCTTGTCGACGAAGATCGGCCGCTTCTCGGTCGCCGGATCGTCGCGCACGCCACCGATCTTGGCCGGAACTCCCTTGGGAATCGCACCCAGTGTGCGCCGGGCCAGCGCGAGCGTGGCGTCGGAGTCGAAATCGCCGGAGATGGCGACCACCAGGTTGGCCCCGCTGAATTCGGTGCGGTACGCCTGCCGGAGATCCGCGGCCGTGATCTTCTTGAGCGACGTCTCGTCGCCGATGACCGACCGGCGATAGGGCGACTTCCGATAGATCGCCTCGGCGAAGCGGAGATTCGTCAGGTCGAACGGCCGGTCGCCCATGCTCTGGACCTGCTGGATCAGATCCTGGCGCACCTTGGCGGTCTCGTCGGACGGGAAGTTCGGCTGCGTCAGCACGGTGCGGTAGGTGTCCCACGCCTTGCCGAAATTCCGGGACGGCGCCTGCCAGTTCAGAAACGCGTAGTCGTTGCTGCCGCCCGAGGAGAGGCGCATGCCCAGAAGCTCGGCCTGGTCCGAGATCTGCCGCGCGCTCATGGAGCCCGCGCCGCGACGAAGCAGCGTGGCCGCCATGTGGCTCACGCCGGCCAGCCCCTCGGGCTCGATCCACTGCCCGCCCTTGGCGTAGGTCGCCACCGCGACGATCGGCGTCGAGTGGTCCTCGTTCAGGATCAGCGTGACACCGTTGGCGAGCGTCTCCCTGCGCGGCGCGGACGCGGTCGCGGCAGGGGCGGCCGCGGCCGACGCCGGCCACGAGGCGGTCCAGGGCGCGACCATCGCCAGCACGTCACTCTGGCTGGGGCCGGAAGCCGACGGGGCATCCGCGGGACGGACGACCGAGTAGGACGCCTGGTTCGGGGCGAACGTGGCCGCCGCCACCCGGCGGATGTCCTCGGCGGTGACGCTCTCGATCAGGCGGGGCCAGAGCCCCGCGATCGCCGGATCGGCCATGACGCTGAAGACGCAGAGGCGCTCGGCGCGCGAGAAAGGCGTCTGGGCGGCGAAGACCCAGTCGTTCACCAGCGCCGCCTTCACACGCGCGAGCTCCGCGGGCGGGACCGGCTCGGTGGCCAGCCGCGTCAGCTCATCGCGGACGACGCCGAATACCTTGGCCTCGTTGGCCGGCGGCATCTGGGTCGAGACCACGAACATGCCGGGGTCCTTGCGCGTCTCGAAATCGGCGCTCACGTCGGTGACCAGGTTCTCCTTCTCCTTGAGCGCGCGATAGAGGCGCGACGACGTGCCCTTCCCGAGGAGCGAGGCGATCACGGTGAGGGTCGGGGAATCGGGGCCGCGGAAGGGAGCGGTGTGGAAGCCGAGGTAGGTCCACGTGCTCGGTGTCTTCATCGTCTCCACGCCCATCCGGAATTCCGTCTGCGGCTTCTCGGTGATCCCCAGCTCGAACGATTCCTTGCCGCGCGGGTAGGGCGCGAAGCCGCGCTCGATCTTGGTGCGCATCGTCTGGGGATCGAAGTCGCCGACGACGGCGAGGGTCATCTGGTTGGGCACGTAGCGGTCGGCGTAGAACGTGCGGAAGGTCGCGAGCGACGAGTTCATGATCGCGTCCTTCAACCCGATCGTGTCCCGCTTGTACGGATGGTCGCGGAACATGAGCCGCTCGATCTGGTAGTAGACCTTGTAGTCGGGGCGGTCCTCACCCTGGTTGTACTCCTCCATGATGACCTGGCGTTCCTTGTCCACCTTCGGCTGCGTCAGCTTCAGCGCGAGCCAGGCGTCCAGCGAGCGCCAGAGCGCCTCGTCCAGGTTCGCCGTGGGCGCGGTGAATCCGTAGCAGGTGTAGTCGTTCGTCGTGTAGCCGCCGCTCTCCTCGCCGATCCGCTGCATCTCCTTCCGGAACTCCAGCTCGTCCTGGCGCGCCGAGCCGCCGCGGAAGATGAGGTGCTCGTAGTAGTGGCTCAGCCCGGAGAGCTTGGGATCCTCGGTGCGGCTGCCGCCGTTCACGACGATGCAGACGCCGACCAGGGGCTTGGAGTGGTCCACCTGCATCAGGAGGGTGAGCCCGTCCGGAAGGACCTCGCGGATCACCGGCGCTTCGGGAGCTGCCGGGATCGCGGCGTCGGCCTTGCCGGCGCGCGCGCCGCGAGCGGCGCGGTCGTTGTCGTGCGGCGCGGCCGCGGCGAGCGGGGCCGAGAGGAAGAGCGCCGCGACGAGCGCGGCGGGCAGCGTCCTGAGAAGCGGCGTGCGGGCGGAGATGGAACGGCGAGTGCTCATGAACCCCCCTTGCCAAAACGCGACCGGCCCCGCGAGGGGGGCCGGTGGGTGCGGCCGCGTGGAACGCTACGAGCGCCGCGCCGTCGTCACTTCTTCTGCTTCAACATCCCGAGGATCTCGACCACCTCGGGAAACCGCCCGACCTGCTTCTTGGAGAAGATCGTCTTGCCGTCGGCGATCACGTCGAACACCCCGCCGCTTCCCGGCGTGAGCGTCGCGTCGATGCCCAGGTCCTTCTTCAGCTCGGCCGCCAAACTGGTGGCCCTAGGTAGATAGCTTCATTCCTGGCAGTAGCGGATTTCGATGTTCATTGGGGACCCTCCCTCGCGGCGCGTCGGCCGCGGATGGGCCGATGTTACCACCAGGGATGGATCCCGGCCAGATCCAGGCTGAACCGCCAGCGCACCCGCCACGGCGCCTCGCCGTGCTCGGGGCGGCTGACCCAGAAGGGCAGCGTCACCCGCGCCGGGCCGTAGCCGTAGCCCGCCCCCGCGTCGGCCAGGGTCCGCCCGACGAGCGGTCCGGCTGGCCGGCTCGATTCGCCCAGCCCCGACGCCTCGACGCGCCCCACGTCCCCGAAGAGGAACACCCCGGTCCGCGCCTGCGTCACGTCCACGTTCAGCGCGGCCAGACGCGCGCCGAGCGCCGCGCGCCCGGCGTAGCCGCGGAGGCCTCCCCCGCCCTCGGACAGGTAGTGATCCGTCGCGCGAAGCGGGCCCCGGTCGTTCTCGTAGAAGCGATCCAGCACGTCCAGGCGGCTCTTCTCGGCGACGTCGAAGAGCTGCTCGCGCGGGACGCGCCGCCAAGCCGAGCCCCCCGACGCGCGCAGGGCCAGGTTCCACGAGCCCCAGCCGAGCGGCATGCGGTGCCGCGCGATGGCCCGCACCGCGTCGTAGTTCGCCTCACTTGCGGGCTCCCCACCGCCGAACGCCGAAGAGCCGCGGCGCAGCTCCAACGTGAGATCGTCCTGGCGATGGGGGCCCACCGTTTCGATACGGAATCCCGCCGAAGCGTTGACGGTGGTTCCCGGCGACCAGTAGCGCGCGTCCACCGGCCGGAGGTCGTAGCGGTCGCGCGCCTGGAGGCCGAGCCACCAGGTGCGCCAGGGATAGCGAGGGCCCGGGGCCGAGATCCGGTTTCCGAGCGCGACCTCGAACCGGGAGAGCCCCTCGTCCCGCACGCCGAGCACGCGCACCTCACCCCGGGCGCCGAGTGCACCCACACGACGCCAGCCTCCCAGCCGAACGGCCAGATCCCCCGTGCGGGTTCCGCCGTTGGCGGCCGCCTCGAAGCCGAGGATGCCTCGCGGGAAGTCGCGCATCGGCAGGTAGCGACCTTCCACCCAGGCGCCCAGGCGCATTCCCTCGTGGTTCCCGTGCCAGATCGTGGGGCCGTAGAGCACGCTGATCTCGTCCGTCTGCGGAAAGTCGAAGAGCGGCCGCCAGCGCATCGGTGCGATTCCGGTGCGGTTGTCCAGGCGGTTCATGTCGGCGAGGTCGTGGTCGGGGTCGAGCACCGCCGACGAGAGGCGGGCGCGACTCCGGAACGAGGCGCCGTTCTCCCGCTCGACGGTCGCGACCCGGGTTCTCTGGATGCTGCCGTCGGCAAACCGGGCCTCGACCGTCACGGGAAGCGCCATCCCACCGTCGCGGCGTACCCGGACGATGCTGACCCACTCGTCTCCTTCCCCGTGTGACGACCCGCGCTCGAGCGCGAAGGAAAGCCGGAGCGTGGTCTCGGTCCAGTCGTGGAAGAAGGCGCCCAGGTCGCGCCCGGCCGCCTCCTCGGCGGCGCGCCGGACGTCCTCGGGCCGGGGATGCCGCAGGAGGTTCTCGTCGTAGTACCGGTGCAGGAACCGCTCGAACGCCTCGTTCCCGATCACGCCACGAAGCGCGTGCAGCATCATCACCGTCTTGCTGTAGGCCGCGACCCCGTACTGGCGGTAGCCCTGAAATTCTTCCGTGGGGGTGACCATCGGCATCTCGTCGCGCGCCCAGGCCCGCGAGAGATAGCTCAGCTCGTCACGGCCGAATGCGCTCCACGCCGTGAGCCAGGGGAGCCGGTCCGTCCAGCGGAACAGTCCCTTCGGATACTTGCGGTCGCTGTAGTCGTCCTCGATGAACTGCGCGAAGCCCTCGTCCAGCCAGGGATGGGCGCGCTCGTCACTGCCCAGCATCCCGTAGAACCAGTTGTGTCCCAGCTCGTGCGCGATCGTGTCGTCGAGGATATGGGCGAGCGAGCTGGCCACGTCGGGCTCGTTCATGATGAGCATCGGGTATTCCATGGCGCCGCCGCCGCACCAGGCCTCCGTCGTCGTGAACTGCGGCCAGACGTAGGGGCCGACGGTTTCCGTGTGGTGGCGCATCGCGTCCACCACGTCGCGCTTGGACTCCGACCACAGCTTCTGGTCGCTCCGGAAACAGAGCGAGCGGATCGCGATCCCCGACCAGGTCGTGTCCCCGCGCACGTAGTCGGGCGAGGCGACCCACGCGAAGTCGTGCACCGCCTCGGCGTGGTAGTGGAGGGACTTCATCGAGGGAAGGAGCGAGTCCGCGTCCCCGCCCTCGGCCGCGAGCGCGCGCAGGGTGTCTGCGATCGTCGTGTCGCGCGAGGCGACGATGCGGTGCAGCGGGCGCGCCCGGCCCCGGGCGTCGCCTTCGTCGTGCGGGCCGTCGCGATTCTCCCAGGCGTAGACATAATGGACGGGCGCTCCCCGCGGGACGCGGAACGACGCCTCGCCCCCGAGCGGAACGGGAACGCGCCGGCCCTCGGCGTCGCCGCGCGCCATGTCGGTCTCGATGCGAAGCTCGCGCTGGGGACGCTTCCCCTCCAGCGAGTCGGCGGCCGCGACCCGGAGCGTCACGGTTACGCTGTCGCGGGGGGCGTCCTGGTCCTGGATCGGAATGTCGTTATCGCCCCCCGCGACGCGCGTGAGCAGGCCGGTCGAACCCACCCAGTAGTCGTCGGGTACATGCATCGTCACGTCGAACGTGCCGTAGTCGCCGTAGAACTCGGACATGTAGTGGAAGGGATCGGGGTGCCAGCCCTCGTCGTCGTACACGACCATCTTCGGGTACCACTGGGCGATCGAGTAGTTCTCGCCGGTATGGCCCAGGCGGTCGAAGTGGCGCGGGATCTCGACCGTGAAGCGGAGCGCCACGCGCGCCGAGTCGCCGGGACGGAGCGGGCGCGGCAGATGAAGCGTGGCGATCGTCTCGTTCACGTCGACCGTGGCCGGAGCGTCGTCTACCGTCGCCGAATCGAGCGTCATCCATCCGAGCTGCTTGGCCTTGGCGTAGCGAAGATCGTAGTTCTGCGCCACTTCTTCCCCCTCGCGCGCGTAGATCGTGTGCGGGCCCGAGAAGGCGTTGGGGTAGGTGTGCAGATAGAGTCGCGTCAACGCGCTGTCGGCGCCGCTCCGGTAGACGATGACGGCGTGCCCGTCCAGGCGGTGACGATTGGGGTCCAGCGTGACGTCGATCGTGTAGTGGAGTCCAGGCTGGCGGATCGCGAGGGCGGCGCCCGGTACTGCGATCAGGAATAGGAGAAGTGAAGCGAACCGGTGCGCGCGAACCCGGGGCGGGTTCAGACCGCCGCGTCGTCGCTCACGCGCACGGCGGAGGAGACGCCTTCGCCAAACAACGTGTAGGGCGAGGTTGCTGCCACGCGCATGCGGAGGGTATCCCCCACGCGCTCCTCGCCATGGCGGAAGACCGCGGTCTTGAACTGACGCGTCTTTCCGAACCAATGGTCCGCGCTCTTCTTGGACGGCCCCTCGACGAGCACCTCGACTTCGCTCCCGATCGTCGCCGCATTCCGCTCCAGCGACATCTCCTTCTGATCCTCGATGAGGACCGTAATACGGCGCGTCTTCTCGGCGTCCGGAACATCGTCTTCCCACGCCGCCGACTTGGCGCCCGGGCGCGGCGAGTATTTGAAGAGGAAGGCCCCGTCGTAGCGGATCCGCCGCATCGCGGTGCGCGTCGCCTCGAAGTCCGCCTCGGTCTCTCCCGGGAACCCGACGATGACGTCGGTGGTCAGCGCCAGATCCGGCACCGCCGCGCGGAGCTTCGCCACCAGCGCCTCGTACTGCTCGATCGTGTAGATCCGCTTCATCCGCTCGAGCACGGTGTTGCTGGCCGACTGGAGCGGCAGGTGGACCTGCGGCATCACCTTGGCGCAGGAGCCGATGGCTTCCACGGCGCGATCGGTCATGTCGGCCGGATGCGGCGACGTGAAGCGGATGCGCTCGATGCCCTCCACCTTGTCGGCGCGGCGGAGCAGCTCGGCGAAATCGACGTCGCCGTCCTTGTAGGCGTTCACCGTCTGGCCGAGGAAGACGATCTCCTTGAAGCCCTCCGCGGCGGCGTGCTCCACCTGCCGGATCACCTCGGCGGCGGGAAGGCTGCGCTCACGGCCGCGCACGTAGGGGACGATGCAGAAGGTGCAGAACTTGTCGCAGCCGCGCATGATGCTGACCCACGCGCGCACGCCGTCGGCGCGCGCCGGCGTGAGGTCGCCGTAGGTCTCGATCCGGGAGAGCCGAACGGCCAGCGTCGGCTCCTCCCGCGCCTGGTCCACCAGCGCGGGGAGGTCGCGGTAGCCGTCGGGGCCGATGACCAGGTCCACCTGCGGGACCTTCTCGATCAGCCGGTCCCGGAGGTGCTGCGCCATGCATCCCGCCACCCCCAGCACGACCCCCGGGCGGCGCACCTTGTAGCGGGAAAGCTCGCCCAGGCGCCCGTAAATGCGCTGCTCGGCGTGTTCCCGGATGGCGCAGGTGTTGACCAGGATGACGTCGGCGTGGGCTGCCTCTTCGACCCGCTCGAAGCCGGCGCGGCGGAGCTGCCCCAGCATCAGCTCGGAGTCGGCCACGTTCATCTGGCAGCCGTAGGTCTCCATGTAGATTCGGCCGGGCATGGGGTGTCATTATAAAGAGACGGCGGGGGGAGGTCGAGCCGGCAGGGACCCATTTTGGGGAGGGCCGCTTGGATTCCAGTCCCGAGAAAAGCGCCGCGAGGCGTCGCACGGTCTACATCGTGGACGACGAGGAGATGGTCCGGACCGTGGCCGCGGAGCTGCTGAAGCACCTCGGCTACGACGTGGAGCTTGCCGCGAGCGGCGAAGAAGCGGTCGCGCACATCGAGAAGGGCAGCCGCCCCGACTGCGTCCTCCTCGACGTCGTCATGCCCGGCATGGGCGGCGCCGAGGCGCTCCGCCGCATCCGCGCCATCGCCCCCGAGATCCGCGTCGTCATTTCCAGCGGGTTCACCGACCGGGTGTCGTCCGCCTCCCTCACCGACGAAGGCGCGGCCGGGATCATCACGAAGCCGTATCGGATGGAGACGCTGGGGTCGAGGTTGAAGGAAATCCTGACGTAGGGGACATCCCCCGAACCACGACTACTAGTGCGTCGTCTGCTCGTTTACCTCCAGGCTGCCGACCATCCGGTCGAACGTGGCCTGAAGCGCTTCGAAATCACGGGTCGGTGCCAGCGCGAGGAGAT
>DASSLZ010000091.1:0-3705 GCA_035689165.1 Candidatus Eiseniibacteriota bacterium
AGCGAGAGCGAGGGGGCCGGGCGAGGACAAGCGCCCGGAGCGTTGCCTCCCCTCGCGCCAAAACGCGTTGCGCCCGGCCGCCCGTAGAGAAGAGATCCGCGTGAGACGAATCACCGCCGCAAAGGCACCGGCCCTCGCACCTGCGCCACCATCCGCACCAGCTCCACCGGATCCACCGGCTTGGGCACGTGGGCGTCGTACCCCGACGCCAGTGCGCGCAGCCGGTGCGTCTCCTGGGCGTAGGCCGTGAGCGCGATGGCCGGCGTGTGCGCGCCGCTCAACCGCTCCGCCTTACGGATCCCCTCGATCAGCGAATAGCCGGACTCCTCGGGCATGCCGATGTCGGAGACCAGAACGTCCGGAGGCCACGCTTCGAAGGCCTCGCGCGCCTCGCGCGCCGAGGCGCACGCCCGCACCTCGCCGCCGCGCCAGGCCAGGATGCGCGTCACGACGGCGCGCGTGTCCTCCTCGTCCTCGACCAGGAGGATGCGCGTGCCCGCGAGGGAAGGAGCGTCCCGCTCCGAGGGAGCGGGCGCCGCCGTCGCGCGGACGGCATCGGGCCGCCTGGGCGCTCCGGCATTCCGGGAGGGAAGGGCTGGGGTCCGCTCCGCGCGGGTCGGCTCGGTGCCTCGATACGGGGGGAGGAGGACGGTGAATCGCGCGCCCGCGCCGGGACCGCCGCTCTCCGCGCGCACGGTGCCGCCGTGCATCTCGACCACGTTGCGCACGATGGCCAGTCCCAGGCCCAGCCCGGAGTGCCTCCGGCCCTGGCCGCTCTCGGCCTGCCGGAACCGCTCGAAGATCCGCGGCAAGAGCTCGGGCCCGATCCCCGGCCCCGTGTCGGACACGGAGATCGCGACGGAGCCGTTCGACGGCCCCGAGACGACCTCCACGGTCCCGTCCGCGGGCGTGAACTTGACCGCGTTCGAAAGCAGGTTCCAGACGACCTGCTGGAGCCTCGCCGGGTCGCCGAGCACCAGGTCCGTGCCATGCGACAGCCGCGCGACGATGCGAATCCGCTTGGCTTCCGCGGCGGGCCGGACTATCTCGAGCGCCGCCCGGATGGCTTCGGAGACGGTGGTGGGGCGCACCTCCAGCTTCAGCTTGCCCGACGCGATGCGCGAGGCATCGAGCAGGTCCTCGACCAGCCGCACCAGAATCCCCGCGTTGCGATCCACGGTCTCCAGGGCGCGCGAGGAGGTGGAGACGTCCACGGCGCCGACGCGCATGAGCCGGAGCCAGCCCACGATGGCGGTGAGCGGCGTGCGCAGCTCGTGGGAGACGACCGCCAGGAAGTCGTCCTTGGAACGGTTCGCGCTCTCGGCCTCGGCCCGCGCGGCGCGCTCCCGCTGGAGCGCTTCGTCCTTCTCGGACTCCGCGTGCTTGCGCTCGGTGATCTCTTCGACGATGGCGAAGCAGAACCGGGGCGCGCCCTCGGCGTCGCGGACGGCGGAGACCTGCTTGCGCACCCAGACCACGGCGCCGTTCGGGCGCACGTAGCGCTCCTCGGCGACGAAGTCGCGGCCCGCGGCGAGAAGCTCTTCGAAGAGCGCGGCATGGCGGTCGCGGTCGTCGGGATGGATCAGATCGGGCAGGGAACGGCCCGACAGCTCGGCGCGGCTCTGGCCGACGATCTCGCAGTAGCGCTCGTTCACCAGGACGAAGCGGCCCTCGAGGTCGGTCTGGGCGATGCCCGCGATCGACTGCTCGAAAATGGCGCGCAGGCGGCGCTCGCTCTCGCGCAGCGCCTCCTCGGCGCCGCGGCGGTCGGTGACGTCGCGCACGATGATCATGACGCCTTCATCCGCGGGATACAGGTTCGTCTCGTACCAGCGCCCGTGGGGCGGGTACCAGGTCTCGAGACGTCCGGGCACTCCGTCGTCCATCGCCCGGCGCAGCTCGCGCAGCGCGGGCAGGTCGCCGACGTGCGGGAACACCTCGGAAACGCCGCGCCCCACGAGCTCCTCGGGCGAGCGGCCGGCGAGATCGGCGGCGGCGCGGTTCACGAACCGGTACCGCCAGTCGGTACCGAGGAACGCGCATCCGTCGGAGACGCCCTCGAGGATCTTCCGCATGCGGGTGCGGCTCACGTGGCCGGTCAGGCTGAGAAGGCTGACCGCGGCGCCCAGTCCGACGAAGGCCACGAGCGGGGCATAGGCCAGTGCTCCGGCAGCGCCCGTTCGGGGGAGGAGCTGGCTGGCGACGAGGCCCAGCGCCGTGGCGAAGAATCCCGGACCGGGGCCGGCCAGCGTCGCCGCGACGACGACGCCGACGGCGAGCGGCAGGAACGGGGAGACCCGGAACAGGGGCCAGGTACCGATCTCGAACCAGGCGAGCACGCACATGGCCAGCGCGGCGAAGGAGTAGCGCATGAGACGTGGGTGCTGCCGTCGAGCGATCATGGTGGCGCTCCGTGGAAATTCCTACGTCGGCCCCATCGCGACATTTCGAGCCGCTTCCATGAAGCACTAACATTTCTCATGCCATCCGGAGATCCGAGGAGGACGTAGGCGGGCGGGCGGGTGGAACTCTCGGCAGGGGCGGAGTTGAGAGCGCTTGCAGGACCTTCTCTGCGTGCCCAGGACTCTGCGGGACGTGCAACAACGGGCACTCCTTGTAAGTGGCGTCCTTTTCATGAGGGGCGGACCGTCCGGGCGTGAAGGGCATCTCGTGACCGCGAACGGTTGGCTCGGGTTCTGCACCTGCGGTACGCGGGGCGGGGTGCCCAAACGAGGAGAAACCCCTATGGCTCGCGCATTCTGGAAAGGCAGCATCAGCTTCGGCCTGGTCGAGATCCCGGTGACGCTCCGGCCGGCGCTCAAGAGCGACGAGATGAGCTTCACGCTCCTGAACCGGAAGGACTTCTCGCCGGTCGGGTACAAGCGGTACGACAAGAAGACCGGCCGCGAGGTCCCCTGGGACGAGATCGTTCGCGGCTACGAATACGAACCGGACGAGTACGTCGTGCTGAGCGACGAGGAGCTGCGCGCGGCGAACGCCAAGGCGACCCAGACCGTCGAGATCGTCGAATTCGTGGACGGCTCGGAGATCGATCCCCTCTACTTCGACACGCCGTACTACGTCGAGCCGCAGAAGAAGGGGAGCAAGAGCTACGGGCTCCTGCGCGAGGCGCTCCAGAAGAGCGGCAAGGTCGGCATCGCCAACGTGGTGTTGCGCACGCGGCAGCACGTGGCCGCGCTCCTCGTCCGCGGCGACGCGCTCGTGCTGAACCTGCTCCGCTACGCGCACGAGATCCGCCCCGCGGCCGATCTCGACGTCCCCGCGAAGTCAGCGGGGGCCTCCCCCCGCGAGGTGCGCATGGCCGAGCAGCTCATCGAGGGCATGACGGCGACCTGGAAGCCGGGCGAGTTCAAGGACGAGTATCGCGACGACGTGATGGCGCTGGTGAAGAAGAAGATCAAGGCCCACCAGACGCACACCATCGTGGAGCCCGAGAAGGGCGGCGAGGCGCCGGTCCGCGCGAAGGAGGTCGTCGATCTGATGCCGCTCCTGAAGCAGAGCCTGGAGCGCCGCCACGGGGGGAAGGCCGGGCCCGCGAAGGCCAGGGCCTCTCGCGCCGCGGAGGAGGAGACCGCGCCCGAACCCGCCCGGCGCTCCTCGAAGCGTGCTTCAGCGTCCCGCGGCACCGCTCAACGCTCGCACACCCGAACCGGCACGGGCACGCGCGCCGCGTCGCGCGGCGGC
>DASSLZ010000092.1:0-7411 GCA_035689165.1 Candidatus Eiseniibacteriota bacterium
GCCGTGCCCGGGAGCGCGAGCAGCGTGGCCGCGAGGATCAGCGCGGCGGTCGCCAAGGCGAGGCTGCCGCGCCTGAAAAGAACGTTCCGCATCTCATCCTCCTTGCCGGGTGGCCCCGGCGGTGGCGCGCGTCCGGCCCGACCGCCGCCGCGCTGCGCTTCGTGCCTGGCTCGAGAGTGCCCGGTGCGAGGCGGCCCGATGCGGTTCCCGCTTCAGGGCGCGTCGTGTCGCTTGCGAGCGGCGCGGCGAGGGCGCCCGGGGCGTCCGCTCCCCCTGGCCCTCTTCGTACGCCCGCTCGGCGCTCTGTCGCGTCCTCTCGCTGGCCTGCCCCTTTCGCGGAGGCTTCAAGGGCACGCCGGCGCGGCGCGCTTTCGAGAGGCCGATCGCGATCGCCTGCTCCGTGGACCGTGCTCCGTGCTTTCCCTCGCGGATATGGTGCATCTCTTCCCGAACGAACTCGCCCGCCGCGGTGGAGGGCTTCTTGCCCTGCTTCAGATCGCGCCGGGCTCTCTGGGTCGTTGCTTTCGATGGCATGGCGATTCCTCCTCAGCGCCTGTCGCGGGCCGCAACCGGCTCCCGCGTGGCGGGCGCGCGATCGAGATGGCGGATGATGGCGTCGGAGAAGGCTTCCAGATCGTCCGGCTTTCGCGAGGTGATCAGGTTGCCGTCCTCGACGACCGTCCGATCCACCCAGTTCGCCCCGGCGTTCACGAGGTCGGTCTTGATCGAAGGCCACGAGGTCACCGTCCTGCCCCGCGCGATTCCGGCCTCGGCGAGCATCCAGGGGGCGTGGCAGACGGCCGCGACCGGCTTCCCCGCGTCGAAGAACGCGCGGGTGAACGCGACCATGCGTGGGTCCATGCGGAGCTTGTCGGGCGAGTAGCCGCCCGGAATGACGATGGCATCGAACTCGTCGGCGGAAACGTCGCCGATGCCTCGGTCGGCCGTGACGACCTCCTTGTGCTGTTTCCCTTCGATCCGCTTTCCGGCTTCCGACCCGATGACGGTAATCTCGTGGCCGGCCTCCTTAAGGCGGTCGAAGGGGACGCGGAACTCTGAGTCCTCGAACAGATCCGCGATGATCATTGCGATTTTACCCATGGCTCCCTCCTTGGGGTGGGGTCCAGAGCCAAAAAGGTGCATCGCGCGTGCCGGGCGGCACCCGTGGGGAGAGCCGGACATGACGAAGAAGGCGCGCCGGACGCGCCGACGCGCCTTATGGCTGCGGGGATCTCGGTAGGCTAGGTGCGATCGGCGGTTCGAGCCCGCCCCTCGGGCGTGCCCATGGCCACCGACTCGGCCAGGAGCTCGCGCTGAAGCTCGAGCGCCTTTGGCATATAGGGATCCAGGGTCCGGAAGAACTCCCCCTGCGATCGCACTTCCTCGCTCCACTCCTCGGGGCGCACCGCGGTGGCCTCCATGAAGTCCTCGCTCGCGATCGAGAGCCCGGAGAGATCGAGGTCCCCCTCCCGCGGCACCCAGCCGACCGGGGTCTCGCGCCCGCCCACCGAGCCGAGCGCGCGATCCACGATCCACTTGAGCACGCGCATGTTCTCGCCGTACCCCGGCCAGACGAAGCGGCCCTCGGGATCCTTGCGGAACCAGTTCACCATGAAGATCTTCGGCGGATAGGGAATGCGGGAGCGCATCTCCAGCCAATGGCAGAAATAGTCCCCCATGTTGTAGCCGCAGAAGGGGAGCATCGCCATCGGGTCGCGCCGCACGACGCCAACCTTGCCGGTGGCCGCCGCCGTGGTTTCCGACCCCATCGTCGCGCCCATGTAGACCCCGTGGATCCAGTTGAACGACTGGAGGACGAGCGGAATGGTGCTGGCCCGCCGCCCGCCGAAGATCAGCGCCGAGATCGGCACTCCCTCGGGATCGTTGATCCGCTTGGACAGGTACGGATTGTTCGTGGCGGGGGAGCAAAAGCGGCTGTTCGGATGCGCGGCCGGCTTGCCCGAGGCGGGATCGTACTTTTGTCCCAGCCAGTCGGTCAGTCCGTCCGGCGCCTTCTCGGTCATTCCCTCCCACCATACGTCCCCATCGTCCGTCATCGCGACGTTCGTGAAGATGGTGTCGCGCTCTACGATCCGCATGGCGGTGGGATTCGACTTGGCGCTGGTGCCGGGTGCCACCCCGAAGTAGCCGGCCTCGGGATTGATGGCCCAGAGCCGCCCGTCGTGGCCCACGCGCATCCAGGCGATATCGTCGCCCACGGTCCACACGCGCCACCCCTGGAAGCGCCGCGGCGGGATCAGCATCGCGAAGTTGGTCTTGCCGCAGGCGCTGGGGAAGGCGGCGGCCACGTACGTGGTCTGCCCCTCGGGGCTCTCGACGCCCAGGATCAGCATGTGCTCCGCGAGCCAGTTCTCGCGCCGCCCCAGGTAGGACCCCAGCCGCAGCGCCAGGCACTTCTTGCCGAGCAGCACGTTGCCGCCGTAGTTGCTGCCCACCGACCAGACCGTGTTGTCCTCGGGGAAGTGGCAGATGAAGCGCCGCTCCGGGTTGCTGTCCAGCATGGAGTGGACCCCGCGGCTGAAATCGTTGGAGTCGCCCAGGAGATCGAGCGCCTGCTTGCCCATGCGCGTCATGATCCGCATCGAGAGGGCGACGTAGACGCTGTCGGTGATCTCGACGCCGACTTTCGAGAAAGGGGAGCCCAGCGGGCCCATCACGTAGGGCACCACGTACATCGTGCGGCCGCGCATCGAGCCCTCGAACATCGTGGCCAGCTTGGCGTAGGCGTCGGGAGGAGCCATCCAGTTGTTGGTGGGGCCCGCTTCCTCCTTCGTCGGGGTGCAGATGAAAGTGAGGTGTTCGACGCGCGCGACGTCCTTGGGATCGGAGCGATGGAGGTAGCAGCCGGGGCGTTTCTTCTGGTTCAGGGGGATCAGGATGCCCTGCGCCACGGCGCGGTCGAGCAGGCGGCGCTTCTCGGCCTCCGAGCCGTCGCACCATTCGATCGTGTCGGGCTGGCACCGGCGGGCGGTCTCCGCGACCCACTCGAGGAGGTAGGTGTTCGTCGTCAGGGAGGTACCGGCCCCGGTTTGCTCCACGTCCGGATTCATGGACTCATCCTCGCTCGAGAGAGGAAAAGCGCGTCCAGCTTATAGCTACCCATTATAGACCCAACTCTGCCCGATGGGCGCGGCTCCGCCCAGTCGCCAGGAGTCCCATTGTGGCCGCACCGGCCGCGGCGTTACCCTGCTCGCGGGAACCTCCATGGGATACATCCAGAGAACGCTCATCGCCGGCGAGTCGGTGCTCTACCGGGCCCACCTCCACTGGGTGGTCCTGTTCGGACACGCCCTGACCGGCGCTCTGGGAATGCTCCTCGGCCTGGGGCTGGTCGCCGGCACGTTCATCACGACCGGGAACGACCTCGGCCCCCGCGGAGGCACGGCCGCCGCGATCGGCGGCGTGCTGCTCTTCGGTGCGGGCTTCGCCGTTCTGCTGATCGGCATTCTGAAGCGGGCGGCCACCGAGATCGCGGTGACGAACAAGCGGGTGCTCATCAAGACC
Source organism: Candidatus Eiseniibacteriota bacterium (assembly GCA_035689165.1). Classification (GTDB taxonomy): domain Bacteria; phylum Eisenbacteria; class RBG-16-71-46; order SZUA-252; family SZUA-252; genus DASQJL01. The sequence goes on from DASSLZ010000092.1 coordinate 3,526, forward strand.
GGCTTCTTCGGCCGGAAGACGATCGAGATCTTCCTCTCCAAGATCGAGAGCGTGGTCGTGGACGAGACGTTTCTCGGAAAGACCCTGGGCTTCGGCACCGTGACGGTGCGCGGAACCGGGGGAACGCCCGAGCGGTTCGACCGGGTGGCCGATCCGCTCGAATTCCGCAGGCAGGTGCAGACCCAGATCGAGGGGAGTCCCACCCAGATTCGCACCGCCTGATCTCCGGCCGTTCCTACGGAGGTATCGTGAGATCGCTCGCTCCGCTCGTGATGACGATCGCGCTCCTGACCGGCTTCGCCGCCGGGGCGGCGGCATCGCCTGCCGGATACGTCGTCGATTGGGCGTCGGTGCGGGACAAGCCCCCCGCGCCGCGGGAGGAGTCCCAGGGGCTCTACACCTGCTCCGTCCAGCGCGACGTACCCGATTCGGCCTCCCGCGTTCTCGCGATCGCCGAGTGCACCTATCCGCGCGGCGACCTCCTGGCCGCGCTGGCTTCGCAGAAGGGCTACGAGTTCGGCTCGGACACCGTGGGCGTGCCGGTGTGGTGGAGCAAAGGGAAGAACGAGCGCCGCGTCCCCTACGCCGCCACGCGGGCCGCTCTGGAGCACTATCTCAAGCTCACGCAGAAGTACCGTGATCGCGAGTATCGCGAGCCGGGGATGCAGCCGATCTTCACCAGCGCGCTGACCTATCGGGCTTCCGCCGCGCTCGAGGAAGACGTCACGGTCGGAGACTCCACCTACAGGGACGTGTGGGTCGCGCACATCCACCTGAGCTGGACGTACGACGACGGAACCTTCCTGCCGTTCGTCTCGTCGCACCGCACGGTCGTGCTCTCGCGGAAGGGGGAGGTCCTGGCGGTGGATGGGGACGGGCAGGCCGTCGAGAACGTGGAGATGTCGAACAACCGGGCCGTGGGGCGCGAGCGGCGGCTGATGCGCTAGCCGCCGCCCGCCCCGTTCGTCACGCTTCGCGCGACGCCATCTGCTTCAGGAACTCGTCCTGCCCCCGCTTCATCTCTTCGGGGGTCACGTCCTTCACGTGCGTCGCCACGTTCCAGCGATGACCGAAGGGATCGATGACGTGGCCCATGCGGTCGCCCCAGAACATGTCCACCGGCGCCATGTCTCCCTTCGCGCCGGCCGTGACCGCGCGCTGGTAGGCGGCGTCGCAGTCTTCGAAGTAGAGATAGAAGGAGACCGGCGACCCGCCCTGCGTCTCCGCCGAGCGCGAGCCCATCACCTCGTCGTTCATCATGACGATCGAGTTTCCGATCTTGATCTCGGCGTGCATCACCTTTCCGTCCGGTCCGCGCATGATTCCGCGTTCCTCGGCGCCGAACGCGCGCTTGTAGAACTCGATCGCCTTCGCGGTGTCGCGCAGCGTGATCGACGGGGTGACGGTGGTGTAGCCTTCGGGAATCCGTTTGACGTTGGCCATGGGAGTCGAGCCTCCGTAACGATGTGGGTCCGGCCGGGGCGATGCTTTGAAGCGAAGGGGAAAGTATAGGACACGCCGCTCGGGGAGCCGCAACGGGTGATTCGCGACTTCCTGCTGGGTCCGCCGGCGCGCGCGCTTCGAGGAGCCGTCCGGGACGGCATCCTCGAAGCCCCGGTCGAATACGGACTGTTTCTGCTCGGCTGGGCGCTCTGGCTGCTGGACGCCCTGATCCGGATTCCGGTCCTCGCGCGGGAGTGGAGCGCGGGCCCTCGGCCCCGCGTCGTACCCGTCCGCGTCGTCCCTCTCCAGCGTTCCCGTGCGGATCCGGACACTGCCTCGGCACGGGCCCGAGCCGTTCTGACCCAGGCAGGCGCGCTCCTCGATCCGCATGGCGTCCGGCTGAACGTCCAGAGCGTGAATCCGGTACCGCTGCCCGATGACGTCCCGCCGCCGGAGTGCGGACTCCGGGCGCTCACGGGGCGCTTCTTCTCCTGGGCCTCGTCGCGGGCGGCGGGCGCGCCCTGCCTGACCGTCTACTTCGTGGAGGACCTGGGGCCGCTCGCGGGCTGCGCCGTGCCCGGCGCCGATTGGATCGTCGCGGAGCTCGGCACCGACGGGACCACGGTGGTGCACGAACTGGGACACCTGGCGGATCTCTGGAGGCACCACCCCGACCCCGACAGCGTCATGACCGACCGGCCCGGGGGAACCCACGACCGGATCTCGCGGTGGCAGGCGGCCCTGATCCGCACCTCGCGCTTCGCCCTTCCGGTCAGCCCCCGTCGGCCGAAGCGAGGCGGATCGTGATGGGCGTGGGGTAGTCCATCGGGCCGATCGGCGTGTCGATGCGCGGCGTGAGCTGGACCTCGACGTCGTGCCGGCCGCCGGCCTGGCCGGCGAGGGCGGCGGCGGTCTCGAACAGCGTCCGCGCGTCGCCGCTGAAGAAGCGGTAGAGGTTGAATTCGATCGCGATCGGAACGTCCACCGGCTGGCCCGGGGGAAAGCGCAGCGGCTGGTCCAGACGGCCGCTCAGGACCTCGCGGTCGTCCACGCGGTAAGACCAGGCGAGCGCGATCATCCGCGCCGCGACCTGGTTCGACTGGGGATTGCGCCCTTCCAGGTGGAGGGTGAAGCCGAAGGGGACGTCCTTGGAGGCAACCCCGAGACCGAGGCGCGCGACCTGCGCCGCGGTCAGGCTGCGATAGGTGGGAAGCGGGTCGAGCCGGATCCGGGCCACCTCGGCGTCCGAGACCCGGTCCAGGCGAAATTCCACCCGGCGCAGCGCGGCCGCTTCACGCAGCGTCGCGCATCCGACCATCAGGCTCAGGACGCCCAGGATGAGATACCGGATCCGACCTCCCGCGTCAGCGCGCTCCTGCCGTCGTCATTCCGGGCCGGCTCATGTCGGGCCGTCCCACCGTGCCGCCTTGATCGAAGCGATCGGAGCCCGCGACCTTCACGATCTTGTTGTACACCCCGAGCAGGAGGATCGAAGGGACCCACTGCCCGAAGAAGAGGCTCTTGTGCTTGCTTCCGGCCACCTGCATCGCCAGGGAAGCGCCGATCGCCCCGACGGCCGCGATCAGGAACCAGTCCGACGGCATCTTGGACGTCTGCTTCTCGATGGCCTTGGCCACGCCGCCTTCCGTGCGCTCGGGCCGGTTCGTCACCTTGTCTACCGCGTCGCTCACGTTCACCATGGAACACCTCCCGTGATGTTGGTCTTGCCGCTATCGGCAATCCCGTTCACGGAGTGCAAGGATGGGGCCCGTGACAAAGCGCCGCGCGCCTCGTTCCGATTCCACGCGGAAGTGGCGGTTCGACCCCCACATGTACCAGCGCTGCGGACCGGGGGGCAAGGCTTTCGCGCGCGGACTTGAAACCCAAGAGGGCGCCGTGGCAAGAATTGCGCGAAGTTACGAGTCGGGACCCGGCATCACGATCCAGAGGATGATGTACACGAGCGTCCCCGGAAAAGCGTAGCTCACGATCGAGACGACGACGTAGAGCACCCGCACCACCGTCACGTCCCAGCCCAGCCATTCCGCGATCCCGCCGCACACGCCGGCGATCATCCGATTTCGCGAGCGACGAAGCCTCCTCATGGCGTCCGCCATCATCATCGTCCTCCAGGGGCATGCCCGCCGGCGTCTCCCGGCGTGCTTGTGGATCCGTCGGTGCCGAAGTCGACGAATATCTGGTAGATCCGCGGCTCCAGGGCCCGCATGTCGCGGTTGTCCGAGGGGAATTCGTGGTCGCCCTGAACGTGACGATAGGGCGCGCCGGCGCGATCCTCGATCCGCGGTTCCAGGTAGAGCCGTACTCCGGGCAGCAGCGAGTCCAGGGCGCCACCTTCCCAGGACGTCACGGCCCCGGCATAGTCCCATGCGAATCCGGAGAGCCGGAAGGGGCGGCCATTCGCGCTCTCGAGATCGGCCAGGCT